>JAFYRC010000234.1 GCA_017547065.1 Tidjanibacter sp. | reverse complement strand
GAGCCCGACTACCTCGCAAGGGTGAGCAAACAGACCTATAATAGTATCAAGGCAGTGGATAAGAAGGCCACTTGGTTGCAGATGGGTTGGTTGTTCTACCACAAGCGTCGCCAGTGGACCGACGAACGCATCGAGGCCTACCTCGGTGGTGCACCCCAGTCGAAACAACTCATCCTCGACTACTACTGCGAGCGCTATGAGGCTTGGCCCATCACACAGAGCTTCTTCGGCACCCCCTTCTTGTGGTGCTACCTGGGTAACTTCGGTGGCAACTCCACACTCAATGCTCCCTTGAAGGCTGTCAATGACAACTTGGAGCGTGCAATGGCTGAGGGTGGTAAGAATATGGTTGGTATTGGCTCCACACTCGAGGGTTTCGACCTCACTCCCTTTGCATTTGAGTATGCATTGGAGAAGGCGTGGGACACTCCTCTGCACAAAGATGTGGCTGCGTGGACCGAGAAGATGGCCGACCAGCGCATCGGTAAGGTCGACGCACAGGGCCGCAAGGCTTGGAGCTTGCTCATGGACGGACTCTTCTGCTCGTCCACCTATGGCGCCGCCAACTACATCGAGCCCACACGTCCCCAGCCTATGCTGATGATCCGCCCCAATATGCCCGAGAAGTACCCTTGGAGGGAGAATACTCTGGACGATAAGCGTATGTTGGTGGAGGCTTTGGACCTCCTGATGGCCGTGGAGTCCGACACCCCTGCCCACCGCTTCGACTTGGTGAACTTCACCCGCGAGCTTATGAGCACCAACTTTACCATTGCCTACCATCGCTACCACGAGGCCGTTGCCAAGGGTGACCTCACGGCTATGGGCACATGGGAGAAGTATATGACCACTCTGCTCTACGACCTCGACGAACTCCTTGCGACCAACACCACCTTCCTTGTGGGTAAGTGGATTGAGGACGCTCGTGCCATTGGCGTGGACGAGGCCGAGAAGGATTACTACGAGCGCAATGCGCGCTGTATTATAACCTCGTGGGGCGACGAGGGCGCCTACCTCACTGACTACGCACGACGCATGTGGGCGGGCCTTGTGGGCACCTACTATGCCGAGCGCTGGAACCTCTATTTCGCCGCAGTGAAGAGTGCCATTCTCACCGATGGCGAGTTTAATAAAAACCACTACGATAACTTCCGTAAGGTGGTTGTAAGGTTTGAGGGCGAGTGGTGGAAAAACTCCGTGGGCGATTTCTCGGCCGAGCCTGTGGGCGACGAGGTTGAGGTTGCCAAACGAATGTTTGCCAAATACCGCAAATAGAAAACTCTATGAAAGAACTTAAGGCTCGAATACTGGCTGATGGACAGTGCCTTCCGGGTGGAGTGTTGAAGGTGGATGGTTTTATTAACCACCAGATGGATCCTACTTTGATGAAGACGATGGCCGAGGAACTTGTCAGACGCTTTGCCGACTCGGAGATCAACAAGATTCTCACCGTTGAGGCGAGTGGTATCGCCCCGGCAATTATGGTCGGCTACCTGCTTAATCTTCCCGTGGTTTTTGCAAAGAAAAAGCAACCGAGCACAATGAGCGACGTGTGGGTAACCGAGGTGTTCTCTTTCACCAAACAACACACATGTACACTCTGTGTAGGTAGGGAGTTTCTCCAACCTGACGATAAGGTGCTTTTTGTTGACGACTTCCTTGCGAATGGCCATGCCAGCATGGCTTTTATGGAGCTCATTAAGCAGGCGGGCGCAGAGTTAGTCGGCATGGGCTTTCTGATTGAGAAATCGTTCCAGAAAGGTGGAACGCTCCTGCGCAACTCCGGCATCCATGTCGAGTCGCTGGCCATAATCGAGAGCCTCGACAATTGCGAAATCAAATTCAAGGAGTAAGCGTAATAGCCGCAAACCCAATAAAAAAAAGCAGACCACGCGGTCTGCTTTTTTTTATATGTAGCATTCCTGGGTTCGAGCCCAAGAAGCGAAAT
>JAFYRC010000233.1 GCA_017547065.1 Tidjanibacter sp. | reverse complement strand
CCCCACTGGCCGTTAGCTTTTTTATTATCCTTCCGAGCTATTTCTTCGCTTTGGCAACAATCGCCCTGCACTCCTCGATGGTCATCGCCATGGGGTCTTTCGACTTGGGAATGCGGTAGTTCTTACCTGCGCACTGGATGTAGGGGCCATAGATACCGTTAAGAATCACCAGGTCATCGACACCCTCAAAACGCTTGATGGGCTCCTTAGCGGCCTTCGCGCTAACCTCCTTCTGGTCGATCAACTCACAAGCCCTCTCAAACGAGATAGTGTAGGGATCATCGCCCTTGGGCATCGACACAAAACTCGAGCCGTAGCGCACATAGGGGCCAAACTTACCAATACCCACCGAAACCTCCTCGTTCTTGTAGGCGCCCAAGTTGCGGGGCAACACAAACAACGAGAGAGCCTCCTCGAGGGTAATGGTTGCAATGAGTTGGTCCTTTTTAAGACTTGCAAAGCGTGCCTTGTCGCCATCCTCACCACCAATCTGTACCATGGGGCCGTAGCGACCGATGCGGGCCGACACGGGGAGTCCGCTCACGGGGTCAATACCGAGCTGACGTACCGAACTATTTTGCTTAATCTGCGAGCCGAGGGCATCCTCCACGGTCTTGTGGAAATCGCCATAGAACTCGCCAATCATCTCGGTCCAACCCTCCTTACCGTCGGCGATAAGGTCAAACTCCTTCTCCACGGTAGCGGTAAAGTTGTAGTCGAGAATGTCGGCAAACTGTTCCTGGAGGTAGTCGTTCACAAGCATACCGATGTCGGTGGGGGACAACTTACCCTTCTCCTTACCCACAACCTCGCTGTGCTCCTTCTCGGTAAGCTTACCCTTCGAGAGGGTGATGGTTGCATAGGTGCGCTTCACACCCTCCTTGTTCTGCTTCACCACATAGCCACGATTGATGATTGTGGAGATGGTGGGTGCGTAGGTCGAAGGACGGCCAATGCCGAGCTCCTCGAGTTTCTTAACGAGCAGAGCCTCGCTGTAACGGTAGGGCTGAGGGGTGAACTTCTGGGTTGCCACAACATCCTTATTGGCGAGCTGCTCACCCACATTCACTGTGGGCAACACTGCGCTCTCGCCCTCGCTCTCCTCCTCTACCGACTCCGAATAGAGCTTCATGAAACCCTCGAAGCGGAGCTGCTCACCGATAGCCACAAAGCGCTCGGTGTGACCACCAATATTGATAGTTACGATGGTCTTATCAATCTTTGCCGAGGCCATCTGCGATGCCACGGTACGTTTCCAAATCAACTCATAGAGCCTCTTCTCGGCGGTGGTACCATCGATGGTCTGCTTGTCCAAATAGGAGGGACGAATGGCCTCGTGAGCCTCCTGGGCACCCTTGCTCTTGGTCTTGTAGGCCCTCCAACTGTGGTACTCCTCACCGTAAAGATTCACCACAGCCTCCTTAGCTGCATAGAGCGCCTGGGTAGAGAGGTTCACCGAGTCGGTACGCATGTAGGTAATGAAACCGTTCTCGTAGAGCTTCTGTGCCACCGACATTGTCTGTGCCACCGACATCGAGAGTTTCCTACCGGCCTCCTGCTGCAAGGTCGAAGTTGTGAAGGGCGCTGCGGGGAATTTCTCTGCGGGTTTCGACTCCACATTCTCCACCTTGAAGTTGGCACCGGCAAGGCTTTCAAGGAAAGCCACAGCCTCGGCCTTGGTGTCGAACTTACGGTCCAACTCTGCCTTGAAGGTCTTGCCTTCGGCTGCCACAAAGCGAGCCGTAATGCGGTAGAACTCACCGCCCTTGAAGCCGATAATCTCCCTCTCACGCTCCACGATGAGCTTCACAGCCACACTCTGTACACGGCCGGCCGAAAGGGCAGGTTTTACCTTCTTCCACAACACGGGCGAGAGCTCGAAGCCCACAAGCCTATCGAGCACCCTGCGTGCCTGCTGGGCATTCACAAGGTTCATATCCACGGTACGGGGAGCCTCAATAGCCTCCAAGATTGCCTGCTTGGTAATCTCGTGGAAAACGATACGCTTGGTCTGCTCAACGGGCAGGTCGAGCACCTGGGTCAGGTGCCAAGCAATAGCCTCTCCCTCGCGGTCCTCATCAGATGCGAGCCACACACTCTCGGCCTGCTGCGACATCTTCTTCAACTCGGCAACGAGTTTGGCTTTTTCGGGCGCCACCTCATAGGCGGGAACAAAACCATTTTCGACATCAATACCGATACCTTTTTTTGCCAAATCGCGAATGTGACCATAGGACGAACACACCTTAAACTCCTTACCGAGGAACTTTTCGATTGTTTTCGCCTTTGCGGGGGACTCTACTATAACGAGGTTTTTCTGCATACTATAATGTTGTTATTGTGCCACTTATACGTGACCAGCACATCAAATTGGGGGCCATACCTATATATATGGGCCACAAAGGTACAAAAAGAATTGAGAATTGAAAATTGAGAATTGAAAATTGAGAGCTCATGTATTTGGTCGTGGTGCTAAAAAACGCATAGAGCGAGGCGCATGCAAGGCATACAAGAAGGCGAGTCCGCAGTTTGCTCGTTGCAAATGAGGAACTCGCCTATCGCAGTGCAACGACGAAATCGCCAATTATATACATTTTTTGAAAAGTGGATTTTTGCGAAGATAATTTTGTGCCAAACGAAAAGGTGGCTCCGCAGTTTGCTTAACGCAAATGAGGAGCCACCTATTGAAGTGCGGTGCAAAATTCACCCGCAACAAATCACTTTTACTGTCCGAGGAGGGTGTAAGTAACAACCACCTTCACAGAACCCGTACCAGCCAACTTAACCACACCGGGATTCATATACTCATAGGCAGTCATGCCGAGGGTCACTCGGGGAGTGATGTCCTCAGTGCCCTGAATCAACTGCTGCATATAGATTGCAAGATCCATGGTGTACCAACCGTGGGTGCGGTTAAACTCACCACCATAGTTGAGCGCCGTGTCGTAGTTGGTCTCATAGTAGTAGTTGTAGTCGGCCACGGGGGTAATGGACGAATATTTCAAGTAGGAGCCGAGGCGGGTGGGTGCATAGTCGTAGAGGAGGTAGTCCTTGTCGGCCAACTCTACGTACACGCGCGCCTGATTAATAAAGATGTTCTTACCCTCAGGTTTCAGAGCTTTGAGCGCATCAATAAAGGCCTGCTCAAACTCCAAGGTGGTGGTTACGCCCATCACGCCCTGCACCCATGTTGCAGTTGCGGGGTGCTGGAGAGGCTGATCATCGGGGGTATCCACATTAAGCATAGCCTCAATGCCGAGCTCGGGATCATAGTCCTGTTTAAAGGCCGACATGGAGACAAAATCGCCATAGGATGAGTTGTTGGTCACGGGATAGGCCCTCACGATGTTGTCAATGGGCTCCTGGTCGGCATCCTCGGTGAGGTAGTCGTGGGCATAGAGCACCATGAAACTCTCAGGGCCGTAGGTGGTATCATACTGGAGATTGAGGCCATAGATGGCGCCATCCTTCTCGCTACTCTCGGCAGGAACGACACACAGGCCATTGAAGGTGTTCACAAACAGCGAGTCATCCTTGCAGAGTTCCTCGCTACTATTGAGCAGGGCCTGCATAAACTGCTCGGCACGGTAGCCTTTGGTCAGACGCAGGGTATCGTAGTAGTCGGCACTATTGGGCTTACCGCTATACTTAAAGGTGAACATAGGCTTCACCTCGCCACCCTCTTCGCCCCAGTTCTTCACTGCGGCCATATAGTCGAAGGAGTTGTAGTAGGTCGAGTCGGGCAGGAGCCTCTTGGAGAGGGGATAGACGTTGAAGGTCTGCTCCTTGAGGGTGTCGCCACCGAGCACTTTCAGGTCGCAGATGAAGAGAATGGAGTCTGCAATCTTGGTCCTATCCTCATAGACCACCGAGTCGGAACGGCTACCTCCACCAAACTGCACCAACGCAGCCGCCGTGGTCGAGCCGAGGCCCTCGCTACGCAACCTACCGAAGTAGGCATAGTCGAAGCCATTGCACCTGATGGAGTCGGTGTAGCTCAAATAGTTTTTAATACCCACCTCCAAAGTGTCAATCTTCAACTGCATCTGCTCGCCGGGAGGGATAATGTCGACACCGAGCTGGTCGTTAACCTCCGTGCAGGCAGAGAAAAAAAGCATCAGTGCCGACACCACTGCGCCGACACTGTATAGGGTTGTTTGCTTAGAGAATTGAATCATAGAATTCTTTGTAATCATTCAGCCACTCATCGCCCGACTTGTCGGCCCTGCCACGCAGAACCTTCTTGCCGGAGGCGGCAATGTACTCCTCAATGGCAGAGGGCAACTCCTCTGCCTCAACGACAATGCCATCCGCATTGTCAATAACGAGTTTTACGATACTTTCGTATGAAAGCGACTTGATTTCGTCGAGAATTTCGGCAGGTACGCCCTCGCCCTTCATTGTTTCAACAAAGGCCTCGCTCCACTCACCCTCGAAGCTGTCGTCGTAGATGGAGAAGACAATTTTCGAGCCGGCAAAGAGAGGATCCTCCGCAAAACTTGCCCTCAAATAGAGGGGCACGGCGGCAGTAAACCAGCTGTGGCAGTGTACCACATCGGGCTGCCAGCGCAACTTACCGACAGTCTCCAACACACCACGAGCAAAGAACACTGCCCTCTGGCCGTTGTCCTCAAAGGCTACACCCTCGGCATTCCTCACGGTAGCCTTGCGGGAGAAGTAGTCCTCGTTGTCGATGAAGTAGATCTGCACCCTTGCTGCGGGTATAGAGGCAACTTTGATAATAAGTTGATGGTCGTCATCGTTGATAATCAGGTTCATACCACTCAAACGGATAACCTCGTGCAGTTGGTTCCTGCGCTCGTTGATCACGCCATAGCGGGGCATGAAGGTTCTGATCTCAAAACCCCTCTCCTGCATAGCCTGCACGAGTGTACGGCAGGTGGTAGAAATGGGGCTCTCAGGAAGATAGGGATATATCTCCTGACACACGTTAAGTATTTTAGCTCCAGCCAATTTGGTTAAATTTTTAGTTCTGCTCCGTGGCCCAAAACCGCCGAGGTCGGCATCCCTCCGCACGCCACCGTTGCAATAAGCCGATAATACATTGCAAAGATAATAAAAATTTTTCT
>JAFYRC010000232.1 GCA_017547065.1 Tidjanibacter sp. | reverse complement strand
GATCGCTCCTTTTTATGCGGTAGTTACCTACTCGTTTTTGACAAATTTGAGGATATCCTCGGCCGTAGCCTCAGGCTCCTCAAAGAAGCCCATATGTCCCGAATTTTCGAGCCACACCACCTCTGCCTGGGGGTGAGCCGCAACCATCGCCTCGGCCCTCTCCATGGGGATGTAATTATCCTTCTTGCCAAGGATAAACAGCTGGTGCACAGGGCTTTGTTGGAGCAACTCATTGCTATCGACCCTTGCTTTCATACCCTTCAACAGAGCCGTAACACCCTCAGGCTCGGTGACATAAATCTGTTCTTCCAAGAAGGCAATCTCGTCCTTCATGCGGCGCAGATTGTCGGTAGCAAAACCATTGGGTGCAGTCTGCGAAAGGAGGTCTTTGTGGCCCTTCTCCACGAGGGCAATCTCGCGGTCCCTATCGGCCTTCTTATCCTCGCTGTCGGGGTTGGGAGTGGAGCTCAACAGCACAATGCCATTGAACCTCTCGGGGTGCATACGCAGGGCCTGCAAAGCCACATAGCCACCCATCGAGTGGCCCACAACCGTAGCCTTGGCAACCTCCAACTCGTCGAGCACGCCAATCACAGTATCGGCCAGGAACTCCATGGTGTGTACCTCGCCCATAACTTGCGAAATGCCGTGTCCGGGGATATCCATAGCCACCACTCGGCAGTCGGGCGTAAGGAGCTTCTGGAAGTCCTCCCACACGTCAAGGCTCTCGAGGTAGCCGTGGAGCAACAAAACAACATTCTCACCCTTGAGGGTGTCGGCGATGCGCAGTGCGCAACCGTTTGAAATGATGAATTTTTCCATATTAAAATTGCACTCTACCGCGTAGGGCTACGCTACCCTACTCGGAGAAAAACATTTTGCGGATGTTGTCAACCTCATCCAACTCCTCCCATCCAAAGAAGGTAATGGTTTTGGTTGTGGTGCGGCCATTCCTCTTCAGCTGAACCTCCTCGGTGTAGGGCCTACGTCCGAAGTGACCATACGAAGCGGTGGGCTCGAAGATGGGGTTGGTGAGACCAAACCTCTTCACGATAGCTGCGGGACGAAGGTCGAAAGCTGCCGAAACAGCCTCGGCGATCTCTGCATCCGAAGCAGCAACGTGGGAGGTACCGTAGGTGTCAACAAAGACGCTGATGGGCCTCGAAAGACCAATAGCATAGGAGAGCTGTACCAGCATCCTGTCTGCCACGCCTGCGGCCACCATATTCTTGGCAATGTGGCGTGCAGCGTAGGCTGCTGAGCGGTCTACCTTCGAGGAATCCTTACCCGAGAAGGCACCGCCACCGTGTGCACCACGGCCACCGTAGGTGTCAACGATAATCTTCCTACCGGTCAGGCCTGTATCTCCGTGGGGGCCACCGATAACAAACTTACCCGTGGGGTTAACATAGAGGATATAGTCGTTGTCAATCAGTTCAGCCAACTTGTCGCCCGCCCTCTCCAAGCGTGCCTTAACACGGGGGATGAGGATGTTGCGAACGTCGTCGGCAATCACCTGCTGGCAGTTCTCGAAGTCGTCGTGCTGGGTGCTGACAACAATGGTGTGCACCCTCAGAGGCTCCCAGTTGTTGCCATACTCGATGGTCACCTGGCTCTTCGAGTCGGGGCGCAAGTAGCGCATAACCTCGCCCTCCCTACGGATGGCGGCCAACTCTTTCAACAACACGTGCGACAAAATGAGAGTTGCAGGCATCAACTCGCGGGTCTCGTTACAAGCGTAGCCGAACATAATACCCTGGTCACCTGCACCCTGCTCCTCCTCAACCTCGCGCACTACGCCCTGGTTGATATCGCCCGACTGCTCGTGGATAGCCGAAAGAATACCACACGAAGCACCGTCGAACTGATACTCGCTCTTGTTGTAGCCAATCTGGTTGATTACCCTGCGTGCAATACCCTGGATGTCTACATAGGCATCCGAGCGCACCTCGCCCGACACAACCACCAGACCGGTTGTACAGAGTGTTTCGCAAGCCACCTTGCTGGCAGCATCATAGCGCAAAAATTCGTCAAGAATAGCATCGGAAATCTGATCTGCTACTTTGTCAGGGTGTCCCTCCGACACCGACTCCGATGTAAACAAAAAAGCCATACCTTTATTAAAATTGAGAATTGAGAATTGAGAATTGAGAATTATCACCCCCCTACGCAATACGCTCGGGCACGGCGATAACCTGCAAAGTTCTCTCCGCTTCAATTCGGTTAAACTTCCATATAATAATGTGGATAGGTTTGGTGTACAAGATGTCGGAGAGCACTCTCCAACTCATTGCCTTTTAGCACTTTTTGTCGGGCGACACACGCCCAACGTGGTT
>JAFYRC010000231.1 GCA_017547065.1 Tidjanibacter sp. | reverse complement strand
CTCCCCTAACTTCGGGGAGGAGTGGTTGGAATACTTCCAAATATTGGATAGAGAGCGGAGAATGGAAAATTTTTTCTCCCAACCACCCCTCTTCTGCTCTCTAAAAAACTGTCAGTCAACGGCCACCCCTGCGAGTGGGTTTTGTGGAGGGATTTTTGTGCCAAATTAGGGAGAGGCTCCGCAGTTTGCCTATGGCAAATGAGGAAGCCACTCTCCGACATTTGGTGCAAAAAGCGCCCACAAGGCACGCTCGCACTCACGAGATGTGCTCGCTAAAAGAACTCCTCGTCGTCAAAGACAACATCGTTAGGTTTGGGCTGTTCTACAACTACGCCATCCTCTCCCTCTTTATTTCCATCTGTTTCAACGTCCTCGATGGTTATCGAGCCATCCCAGCAGTCATACTCCTTGGCACCCATCGGGCGGAAGAATGTGTCGGTCTTGGTTACACCAAGCGAGCCATCATCCATCACACGTTTGAGGAACTCGCCATAGACGGGCAGAGCCACAACTGAGCCTTCACCCCTCGATGCAAGGTGTACGCTCTGGTCCTCGCCACCGACCCACACGCCACCAACAAGGTTGGGAGCCACGCACATAAACCACGCATCCCTATTCTCCTGCGACGTACCGGTCTTACCACCCACCTCAACGTCTTTCATACCATAGGCCCAGCCGAGCCTAACGCCCGTACCACGCTGCACAACCGTGCGGAGCATATCAACCATTGTGTAGGCCGTGTGCTCGCTAATGGCCACCGTGCTTGTGGTGTTAAACTCTGCCAAAACGTTGCCGTGGCGATCCTCGATGCGGGTAACGAAGATAGGCTCCGTATAGACACCCCTGTTGGAGAAGGTCGAGTAGGCACCCACCATCTCGAAGAGCGACACGTCGGGAGTACCCAGACAAATCGCATTCACGGGGTCGATATAACTCATAATACCCATGTTGTGGATGAAATCTGCCACTGCCTCGGGCTGGTTGGCCTGCTTCATAATCCACGCCGAGTAGTTGTTACGACTACGCGCCATACCCCACTTCAAAGGATAGGGCTCTCCATCATAGACAACCGACTTGCCGGCCTCCTTGGGAGTCCATGCCTCACCCGTGTAGGTTTCGATAGTCACGGGCAGGTTGGGCACCATTGTACAAGGGTTGTAGCCGAGGTGGTCAAAGGCGAAGGTATAGATGAAGGGCTTGATTGTTGAGCCCACCTGACGCTTGCCCTGCTTGGCCATATCATACTTGAAGTAGCGGAAGTTGGGGCCACCAACATAGGCCTTAACATGACCATTGTGGGGATCCATAGCCACCAGCGACGCACGCATGATACGTTTGTGGTGGAGAATGGAGTCGAGAGGAGTGATGAGCGTGTCCACTTCACCCTGGTAGGTGAAGATGCGCATCTTGGTCTTGGTACGGAAGGCCTTGTCGATTTCGGCCTGCGAATATCCTGCCTCCACCATCTCGCGTTGACGGTCGGAGTAGCGAACCGCGCGCTTGATAATCTTGTCGATATCCTCCTGTTCCAGGTCGGTAAAAAGCTCCTTGGTGGTTTGGTATTGGAGATCCATTGCGGGCTGAATCTGCTGTGAGAGCTGTTTCTGCACGGCGTCCTCGGCATAGCGCTGCATGGTGCTATTGAGGGTGGTGTATATTTTCAGACCATCGCGATAGATATTGTAGTTTGTACCATCGGCCTTCTGGTTTTTCAGACACCAGCCATACAGCGGGTTACTCTCCCACCTTTCGAGCTCCTTCTCGTAGTCATACTTGGTGTAGTACATGTTGCGAGTGGGCCTTGGCGAGGTCATCGTCAGACGAATCATCTCGCGGAAATAGGTTGCCAGACCCTCGTTGTGGGATGCTTGGGAGAAGTTGAGCTCTATGGGAAGTGCTTTGAGCGAGTCGAGCTGCGCAGGAGTGATATAACCACCTGCCTGCATACGGCTCATTACCGTATTGCGCCTTGCGAGCGAACTCTTGGGATTACGCACGGGGCTGTAACGGGTGGGAGCATTCACCACACCAACCAACACGGCAGCCTCCTGCACATTGATCTCGCTGGGGTCCTTGTCAAAGAAGGTCTTTGCAGCCGACTTAATACCGTAGGCATTAGAGCCGAAGAATACGGTGTTGAAGTACATTGCCACGATCTCGTCCTTCGTATAGTTGTGTTCGAGCTTCACAGCCGTGATCCACTCCTTGAACTTGGCTACCACGAGCCTACCGGTGCGGGCAACCTTGGAGGAGTAGTGGGTTGTATCTCGGGGGAAGAGGTTTTTGGCAAGCTGCTGAGTGATGGTTGAGCCACCACCCTGACCCCTATCGCCCATTGCGATGGTACGCACTGCCACACGGGCCAACGACACAAAGTCGATACCGGAGTGACTCTCAAAGCGAGCGTCCTCGGTGGCGATGAGTGCGGCCACAAGCGAGGGCGAGAGATCCTCGAAATCCACATAGGAGCGGTTCTGCACATAGTAGGAGCCGAGCAACACGCCATCCTCCGAGTAAATTTCGGTAGCGAGGTTACTCTTGGGGTTTTCCAGCTCTTCAAACGAGGGGAGTTTGCCAAACACGCCGGAGTTGGTCATCACCAACAGCGTGATAAACAACACGGTGGGGACCAGAATAATGGTCCAAAACCACAGTGTAAGTTTCGTTGCTTTGCTCAAATCCTTGTATCTCTTCATAGTCGATTTCGGTTTATCTTCATCTACCAACCGACAAAGGTAGTGTTTTTTGTCTAAAAGTTAACACTCACACCCCCACTAATCACAGGTCGACCCCAATGAATGGCGTCTTCATAGAGCGAGAGGCGTAGCGAAAGGTCTCCCTCGGAAGGCAGGCGGAACCACGAAGTGTCGAGGTAGAGGTCGCCACCGCAGGTGGCCATAGCCCCCAAGGCCGACTGTCCCAAGGAGTTCAGCCCCCTCCATGCAAGTCCATCAGCAAAGAGCGAAAGACGCACCCTTTTGAGGAGCACCACGCCACTAACACCAACGTCGGGGTAGCACAGCGGAGTGGCATATTGTAGCGATAGGCCCACATTATCATCGGGCCAATAGGGGTGTTTACCAACAAAGTGGGAGAATCCTCTCGGCTCACCCCAACCAAAATTAACAGCGTAGTTCAGGGGGCCATCGCCCTCAATGCCCTGCCACGAAGCCTTCATCGTGAAGCCGTCGTTGGCACCAAAGCCGGGCAGATAGGCACGAGCAAAGAGGCTCACGGTGGTGGGACAATCGAAGCCCGCCACTCGGCGACCAACGCCACCAATCACTGCAAAACCCCAGCGTGATTGCAAGTTGCGGGCAGCGGTGCGGGTGTAGGAATTCCATTGCAAGGTGGCTGCCACAGCCGACGCAGTGTTGTGGTAGCGGCGCTCTGTGGGATTGTAGAGTCGCAGGCTGGAATGGGAGAACTCCACCGAGGGAGTAACCACCGTGTTCCAGTAGGAATTTTCAAGCACTACGGGGGCATAGAGGCGACCCGACACGGCCCACGAATTACGTGTGGGCGAGGGTGAGGGCACGCTCTCCCTGTCATCATATCCCGAGAAATAATCACCACCCTTCATAACTACGCCTTGCGCCGTGGCTGACGATGCGGATGCATTATCCACCACCGCATCAAGCTCCACCTTCACGGGCGAGCCCACATATTTGAAGTTCACCGTTCCGAGGTGTGTGCCGTCAAGGTCGTAGTTGTAGCCCACCGTAACGAAGGCCGACGAGAGTAGATTCTGCGATGTGGCGCTCACGCCAATTCCCACATCGCTGAGGTTACCCGCCATAAGCTGTTCGGGGCGGTAGTAGATGGGTGCCCACGAGTGGAAGTCCACAAGGTGTGCGCCCTTACGATAAGGCTTCGAGGGGTGTTTTTGCTGCGACATAGCAAGGTCGGCAGGGGTAAACTCCACGCCCTCCACCTTGACCATATCGGCCCATTCATATCGGGGCGGATTGACCACATTGCGTGGCAATTCGCTCCACTCCACCCTCTCGTTCATCTCAACCTCATCCACCGCCAGGTGGTAGCCGTCGGCGTCGTAGAGAGCAAGAGCAATCCTCTTTCCATCGGGCGAAGGAGCACCATCGAAGGAGCCATAGCGGGAGGTTGTGAGCCCATATTCGCATCCCGTGGCGATGTCGAGTGCGTGCACCTCGTCGTAGCCCGAAGCAATGGAGCCAAAGTAGAGAACGCCACCGTTCACCCGAAGGTCGGAGAGTGTGGTATAAGAGGCCTTCCTCACCACCTCCCTCAGCCAACCTTTGTTGGGATTAATACGCTCGATGGCCATACCATCAGCCGTGGTTGTGAGGTAGTAGAGCCAATCGCCCTCGCCACACAAGCCGTGCACCTCAACGTCCTCGGGAAGAGTGTGTTCGCCCTCGATGCAGACGATGGTGTAGGTGCCCTCGAAGTTGTAGCGCACAAAGGCCAACGTTCCACACCATTCGGCAGGATAGAGAGCATAGATATCCTTGTGCAGCACCCTTTGTGGATTACCTCCGCCAATGGTGGCCTTACACATCACCGAGCCCACCTGCTGGCCAAAGGAGGATAACTGTTGTATTTCGGTCCAGTAGAGTTCGCCGTCCACAATCGCCGGGGGCGAATTGACGTAGCCACAATGGGCAATGGTACGCTCCGAGCCTGTGGCAACATCCACCTCCACAAACCTCTGAGCCCTATCAAAGTCGCCTTTGAGCGCAACCACCCTCTCGTTACTAACCCACAAGGGCCAGCGCACGGTGGTGTAGGGCGAGGGGTGGCGTAGGAAGGACTGCACTCTGTGGGCACTATCGTCCCTCTCGGGCAGTGCATCCCACCAGTCGTTAAGGTTACCAAAAGTGGAATAGAAGAGTTCTTCGGTGGAGTATCCGAGCCTGCGGCGCATAGCCCACTCGGTGGGGAAAATGGTGTATGGCTTTTCGGTCACATAGTCGACCACATCGCCCCACACATAGCGTCCCGCTTGGGTGTTGGCCATCGACACGAGCTGATAGCCAAGGTTGTAATGCGAGGGGACGTAGTGATTGTAGGAGCCGCCAAACCACACGTCGGGGTTGGAGCCGTCGAGAAGGCGACGTCCCACAGCTCGGTAGTGCATCGTGAAAGAGGGTTGCAGGCCACGACCAAAGCGAGAAGCCTGCGTTTCGGCATCCGTAGCGTCGCCCTCGATCCACCAAAAGGGCATGAGTCCACTGGTCAGCAACATCCACTGCTGACCCAACACGGGGTAGAGAGCCTTGATGAAACCACGGTTAAGGGCAGAATATTGGGCCGTGTGGCGGAATTCGTGCACGGAGAGTTGTCGCAACCATGAGGTGGAATAACTCTCCGTCGCGGGCATGCCCGACATCTCGATGCGCAATGGGGCCCAAATCGAAAGACCATTGGAGGCGCTGTTCTCCGTGTGCATAACCACGGGCGAAGATAACAGACGCTCCACGGGAAGACCATTGGTGATGGTATTGCTCACGGTGTCCATGTAGTGGAGCACCCTGCGAGCCGAGTGATCGAAGTAGTCGGGAGCCACAACCCTGCGCCCCTTGCCACTCTCATACTCGCGCCAGCGGATGTGGTCGGGCGAGGCACCCGTGTTGTAGAACTGCGCCGACGCCGACAGCGACCACACTGTCGCCAACAATACCGCTATGAGCCTTAATATTCTCAAATAGATAGTTATTTGTTATGCTCCGGCCTTCTTGGCTCGGTAGCCTGCTTCGAGGAGCAGTTGAAGGACCCTCTCGCGGTGGTCACCCTGGATAATAATCTCACCATCCTTGGCCGAGCCACCCACACCACAGCGGTTTTTGAGCATGCGGGCCAACTCCTTCAAGTCGTCGTCCGTACCCACAAAACCCTTCACAAGAGTGACGGTCTTACCTCCACGATGGTTGCGGTCGAGCCACACCCTCAAATTTTGCTTTGCGGGAGCGAGCGTTTCGACCTCCTCTGCCTCCTCGGTTGTATAGTTAAAATCTGGGTTGGTGGAGAACACCACGCCCAGACGTGCTTTCCAATCGTTATCTGCCATAGGAATATTTCATTATTAGGTCCTACTCCTTCACCAGCTTACCAAAGAGGGTTGCCGAGGAGCAGTCGGTAATGACAACCTTTGCATAGTTGCCTGCGCCGAGGCCTTCGGCCGCATCAAACACTACCATCTTGTTCTGCGACGTGCGGCCACACAACTGTGCCTCGCTACGTTTGGAGTGACCCTCAATGAGCACCTCGAAAGTCTTACCCACATCTCGGCGGTTGCTCTCGATGGAGAGCTCATTTTGGAGGTTGATAATCTCCGTCAGTCGGCGGGTTTTTTCCTCCTCGCTCACATCATCTGCCAGGTGGCGTGCGGCATAGGTGTTGGGCCTCATCGAGAACTTGAACATAAAGGCGCTCTCGTAGCCCACCTCGCGCATCAGCGAAAGGGTGTCGGCGTGATCTTCAAGAGTCTCGGTACAGAAGCCTGCGATAAGGTCTGTTGTGATAGCGCAGTCGGGCATTGCGGCACGGATAGCGGCGATGCGTCCGAGGTACCACTCACGAGTGTACTTGCGGTTCATAATCTGCAACATGCGAGTGCTACCGCTCTGCGCAGGCAGGTGAATAGCCTTACAGATGTTGTCGTGGGCGGCCATAACCTCAATAAGCCTGTCGCTGAGATCCTTGGGGTGAGAAGTAGCAAACCTCACACGCAGATCGGGAGCCACAGCGGCCACCATCTCCATCAGGCGGGGGAAGTCGACACACACCTCGCCCTGCTCGTTTTTCCAACGATAGGAGTTAACGTTTTGGCCCAGCAGGGTAATCTCCCTATAACCTGCCTCATAGCACTCCCTGGCCTCACGGAGGATGGTCTCGGGATTGCGGCTACGCTCGATACCACGGGTGTAGGGCACCACACAGTAGGAGCACATGTTGATACAGCCCCTCATGATGCTGATGAAGGCGCTCACACCGTTGCTATCGAGCCTCACGGGGCGAATGTCGCCATAGGTTTCCTCCTGCGAGAGGGCAACATTGATACCCTTACCTCCGGCCCTTGCAGCCTGCACAAGTTTGGGCATATCACGGTAGGAGTCGGGGCCGGCCACGATGTCCACGATGGGCTCCTTCTCGAGCAACTGTTCTTTGAGCCTCTCGGCCATACAGCCCACAATACCCACCACAAGCGAGCGTTTGGCCCTCTTGTAGCGCTGGAACTCTTTGAGTCGTCCCCAGATGCGCTGTTCGGCATTGTCCCTAATGGAGCAGGTGTTCACGAGAATGATGTCCGCTTCGTCAATATTGCGGGTATACTCATAACCCTCGTCCTGCATTATGGACACAATGATTTCGGTGTCGCCAACATTCATTTGGCAACCATAGGTCTCGATGTATAATTTTTCTCCGCCACCGGTTGTGGCCCTTGCAATCTTCATCTATTTTTCTCTCTTATTGTTGGATTAATCGCCCCTCCACACTCTCTGCGCAGGGCGGTGTTGTTATGCGTTGTTTGTTGTCTTCTCCTTCTCGGGGTCAAATTGTTTGAAGCCGTCGCCATAGGTCTCGTAGGCATCCACCACGACCACAAATGCATCCTTGTCAATGGCGTGTATGCGCTGTTTCACCTGGGCAATCTCCTTACGGCTCACCACAAGGAATACCATTTCCTTCTCTTTGTCGGTGTACATACCGCTGGAATGAATCCAAGTACCACCACGCCCCATCTCATTGAGGACAAAGTGCTTGATTTCCTCACGGTGCTCGGAGATAACAAAGAGCAGCTTTTCGTAGCTGGCACCATCGAGCACAAAGTCAAGGGCTTTGGCACTCACGAAGATGGAGATAAGCGAGTAGAGGGGAAGGGTGTAGTCGCCAAACACAACCATACCGACCAGCACAATAACGCTCTCCACTCCGAACATTGCGCTCGAAAAGTTAATCTTCAAAAACTTGCTCAACATCATCGACACGATGTCGGTGCCGCCCGAGGTGGCTCCACAGCGAATGATGGTACCCGTGCCTGCGCCAATGAGCAGACCACCAAAGATGGCGGCCATCAGGAGGTTGTCCGAGAAGTCGAACATTGTACTCAGGATCGACACTCCGTCGGCGGGGTTCTCACCAATCCAACTGGTCATACCGTTCATTACAAAAGGCATAATCAGGGCCGCAAAGATGGTCTTGGCTCCAAACGAGCTGCCAAAAATCAAGAATCCGGCAATCATCAGTGGCACGTCGAACATAAAACCGAACGTACCGGTCTGAATGGCGGGGAAGATGTGGTGGAGCACACGGCCCAAACCATACACACCGCCGGGGATAATCTTATAGGGGTTGGTGAAGAGCACGAAGCCTGCCGACATAATCACCACGCCCAGCGCCACGCCAATCCACGCAAACACATTTCGTGGAGTGAGTGCAGCCTTGATTCTTTCTTTGAGTTTCATGAGTTATTTAGTTGAAAGGTTAACAGCAATTTCTACTTATACCTGCTCAATCGGGACACTACTTTTTCTCCTCTGCAGCAGCCTCGGGTTTGGGAAACTCAACAGAGTAAATGAGGTGTTCCAGGCCGCGCAGCAGGTCACGCTGGCCGTGTTTGGGCGAGAATACGTAGCAGTCGATACAAACCACCTTGTTATTCTCCGTGTCAAGCGTACTCCAGCTCAACAGCGGGCCACCCATAAAGTCGCCTTGCAAATCCCAGAAGCCACGCATCTCGGCCCAAAAACGACCATTGATGCGTTTGTACTTAACCTCCGGAGTGTAGACATCCACAGTCTTCATATAGGAGCCCTTCGAGGGGCCGGGGATGTTCTTCACAAAGTTATCACGCTGGCGAATGAGGTTTTCCAACTCGAAGTCGCTCTTACCGCTATAAGGGTAAGAATAGATTGCAATACCCTGGGTTGCCACGGGGTACTCAAAGGAGGTCACCAGCAGGCTGTCGCCACTCGTACCTCGCGAGGTATAGCCACGGGGAAGGTCAATCGTAAAGCCAAACATCTTCTGGATCTTATCCACCATCACACCCTCCTTGTGTTTGCGGTTGAGTTTGATGGCGCGCTCTCGCTCGGCATCCTCAAAGCCGGTAAGAAAAACCTCCTTATTTTCGGAGAGGTAGGAAGCCATGGCCTCATTGTTTGGAGCAGTAACATAGATGATAAGCTGGCCGTCGGCATACTGGTCTTTGGTGGCCGAAATGCCGAGCTGTTTGTCGGGGCCCACACTCACAAAGAGAACATTGCGATGCACCTTGATGAATCCCTCAAAGGCGCTCGCCATAACCCTCATCAGGTCCATGCGGGGCTCATACTGATTGACATAGTCAACCGGCGAGGCGAAAATCTCCCTCAAAGTGTCGCCCACAATACCCTCCCATTGGGGTTTCTCCACAACGGCAATGAGTTCATAGGGGGCACCTCCGGCAGCCTGTTGGCCAGTTCCCAGGGTCGAAGAGTTGCAACTACCCAGCGACACCGCTGAGCCCAGCACAACCACAGCCCACACAAACATCTTGAAAACCTGCTTTTTCATACCTATTCCGTTTTTTTATTCTCTCTTTCGGCAAAGATAGTGATTTTTTGTAATACCTTTGCACACAACAAACCATATAATATAATATGTATTTCCGTTGGCCAAAAATAATGTGTAAGTACACCCCCACGATGATGTGGAGGGTCGACAGTAGGGATACTGTCTATCTGACATTTGACGATGGCCCAACGCCCAAAATCACCGAGTTTATCCTCGACACCCTCGACAAGTTTGGTGCCAAAGCGACCTTCTTCTGTTTGGGCAACAACGCAGAGATGTACCCCGAGCTTATCGCAGAGATCGAGCGTCGAGGTCACGCCATCGGCAACCACTCCTACAACCACACCCGCGGGTGGCTCGTGAGTAGTGACGAGTATATGGCAAGCGCCTACAAGGCTGGCCAGTACCTCCCCCACACGCGTCTCTTCCGCCCGCCATACGGACGCATCGCCCTGCGCGAGGTGCACCGCATGCGCAGTCAGGGTTGGAGGGTTGTGATGTGGAACAACATCTCGGAGGACTACGACCACAAAGTCACCCCCGCACGATGCGCCCAAAAGGTCGTTCGTCACCTCCACCCGGGCAACATCATCGTCTTCCACGACTCGGTTAAGGCTTCGAAAAATATGATGTACGCACTACCCAAAGTGCTCGAAGCCATACAAAAGAAAGGACTGAAAACCGACATTCTTCGAGTAAACTTGTAGGTTTTTAGACATTTTTCACTACTTTTGTGAATTGAACGCGACAAACTTAGTTACAACAAAATAAAAAACAAGACACTATGGCAACAGCATCAGACATCAAAATCGGTATGTGTATCGATATGGACAACAAGACTTTCCTCGTTGTCGATTTCCAGCACGTTAAGCCCGGCAAAGGCCCCGCTTTCATCCGCACCAAACTCAAAAACCTCGAGAATGGCCGTGTACTCGACAAGACCTACTCGTCGGTAGGTGAGAAAATCGAGCCCGTACGTGTAGAGCGTCGTCCCTACCAGTACACCTATGAGGATGACCTCGGCGTACACCTCATGCACATGGAGACCTTCGAGGAGATTACCATCCCCCGCGACCTCATTGAGAACTCGGATCTGATGGTTGACGGTCAGATTTTGGAGGTTATGTTCCACACCGAGAAGGAGCTCGCTCTCACCGCAGAGTTGCCCCCCATCATCGACATGGAGGTTACCTACACCGAGCCCGGCGTTCGTGGCGATACCGCTTCGACCAACTCGCTCAAACCCGCAACCGTAAACACCGGTGCTACTGTTAAGGTACCTTTGTTCATCAACACCGGCGACAAGATCCGTGTTGATACTCGCACTCGTGAGTATTACGAGCGCATCAAATAAAAAGCGATTTTGCGGTCGAATTTTGCACCGCACTTCAATAGGCGAGTTCCTCATTTGCGTCAGCAAACTGGGGACTCGCCTTTTTGTTTGGCATAAACTTAGCCGGCCAAACATCGCCAACTCCTTCCGACCACTCCTCCTCTAAGTTAGGGGAGGTGCCCAACGGGCGGAGGAGCCTATCTGCTAATGGCTAAAAGCCAAAAACTAACAGCAAAAATCATATAACAAGATGAATGCAAGCCAGCGTCAGAATGACGCTTTCCCCATTTTGCTCGCACGCTTTCAAACCTCCATTAGCAGTAAAAATTCATAAAACGAGATAATTGCAAAGACACAAAAAAAACGCAGATAGGCGAGTGGATTTTAGGCGCACAAGAAAACCACCTCCGCAGCGGCCACAGGCCGTTTTGTGCATTTGGTTGCGGTGCTATCGAGCGTTTGCAAGCGGTAAAAACTCATAGTGCGAGGAGAATTTTGTGCCAGCGTCAGAATGACGCTTTCCCCATTTTGGTCGCAATGCTATCAAACATCTGAAAGCGGTAAAAAGTGCAGAGAACGGGATGAATGCAAGGCGCACAAGAAAACCACCTCCGCAGTTTGCTTAAACGCAAATGAGGAGGTGGTTTATCGCAGTGCAACGTAGCAGTCGCCCGCTATATGCACTTTTTTAGCCGAGGAAGGAGAGCAAAATACCCGCCGCCACCGCCGAACCAATCACACCCGACACGTTGGGACCCATAGCGTGCATCAGCAAGAAGTTGCTGGGGTTAGCTTTGAGACCCTCGGTCTGCGAAACACGGGCAGCCATAGGCACTGCCGAAACACCGGCCGAACCAATGAGGGGGTTGATCTTCTTGCCCTCAGGCAAAAATACGTTCATAAGTTTTGCAAGCAGTACACCACCTGCCGAACCGCACGAGAATGCTACGATACCGAGTGCGAGGATACCGAGAGTCTTGAAGTTCAAGAAAGCCTCTGCGGTAGCGGTTGCACCAACGGTAATACCGAGGAAAATAACCACGATGTTCATAAGCTCGTTCTGTACGGTCTTAGCCAAACGGTCAACAACGCCACACTCTTTCATCAAGTTACCGAGCATCAAGCAACCAATCAGGGGAGCTGCGCTGGGCAAGATGAGAGCGATGATGATGGTGATAACGATGGGGAAGATGATTTTCTCGGTCTTCGACACCTGACGCAGGGTGGTCATCTTAATCTGACGCTCCTTCTCGGTGGTGAGAGCCCTCATGATGGGGGGCTGAATCACGGGCACGAGAGCCATGTAGGAGTAAGCCGCAATAGCGATGGGACCCAAGAGGTTGGGAGCCAGCTTACTGGTCAGATAGATGGAGGTAGGACCATCTGCACCACCAATGATACCGATCGAACCTGCCTCTGCGGGGTTGAAGCCCATAGCGTTAGCGCCGAGGAAGGTGAGGAAAATTCCGACCTGTGCAGCAGCACCCATCAAGAAGCTCTTGGGGTTGGCAATCAGTGGACCGAAGTCGGTCATTGCGCCCACACCCACAAAGATCAAGCAGGGGTAGATACCAAGCTTAACGCCGAGGTAGAGGTAGTCCAAGAGGCCTGCGTGGCCGGTGGAGAGCTCGGCCCAGTTGATGTGGCCATCAGCAAAAATCTCCGAGTGGAACATGCCAGCACCAGGGAGGTTGGTAAGCAACATACCGAATGCGATGGGCAGGAGCAACAGGGGCTCATACTGTTTTTTGATAGCCAAGTAGAGCAGGAAGCAAGCAAGTGCAAGCATCACCAAGCACTTCCAGCCGCCAGCCTCCACGAACATCATGTAGATGCCCGAGGACTGGAGGAAGTTGATGATGTCCTGTCCCACGTTTGAAGTGAGTAATTTAATCATAG
>JAFYRC010000230.1 GCA_017547065.1 Tidjanibacter sp. | reverse complement strand
CGCCCCACCTCCACTACGAGGTAAGATTCAACGGCATGAGGGTTGACCCCATTCACTACTTCTTCATGGAGCTCTCGCCGGAGGAGTACCAGCGCATCATTCAGATTGCCCAAAGCGGCATGCAGTCGTTCGACTAACAGCCTGAAAATAAACACATACAACAAGCCCCACTCCTAATATGGAATGGGGCTTGTTTTTCGTTTGGTATCGCACTGGATTACATTATGTTCTCAACCACAAAGTCGACAGTTTTGTAGAAAATCTCGCCGGCTTTATCGCTCTTCTTGGCGGCAATATTGTGGTCGTAGTAGGGATAAACAAGGAGTTCCACCTTGCCACCTTTTGCCTTCAACGCATCGGCGAAGCCTTCGCTCTGGGTGTACTCCACCACCGAGTCACCCGTTCCACACACCAGCATAGATGCGGGCACGCCCTTCTTGGGGACAAGATACTGGGGCGAGTGTTTTTTCAGCACCGAGGGTGCCAAATCCTTAAAATATGCAATCCTCTGGGGATCTTTGGCGCGGGTGGTGATGGCAGCCGTGGTGAGGTCGTAAATACCTGCGTAACCCACGAGCACCTTAGCCCCCTTGATGGTCATTGCGGCCACAGCCGAGAGGTGACCACCGGCCGAGGCTCCACAGAAGCCAAACTTGGCGGGATTGATACCGAGCTCCTCTGCGTGGGCCTGCACCCACTTAACGGCGTCCTCCACGTCCTTCACCGACACTTCCACGCTTGCGTTGGGTTTGTCGGCCAGGGTGTAGGAGATGCGCACGCCTGCAATGCCCTTCTGCACGGCCAAATACTGTGAGAGCGACTTGTTGGACTCCTTTGTACCACGTGCCCAGCCACCGCCGTGAATGTAGACCATAAAGGGAGCGGGCTCGGTACTTACGGCCTTGTCAATGGTGAGCACGAGCTCGTAATCGGGATAGGTTTTGTAGACATAGTCCACACTCTCGCACGACTTGTAGAGTTTGCTCGACACAAAGCTCTGGGGCTCGTAGGGCACCAACAGATCGGGCACCTCATTGAGGTTGATGTATTTGTATTTCTTGGGGGTAAGGAGCTCATACTGACCCTCACTTACCTCTTTGAGTTTCATCGCATAGCGGTTGGTGATATCCTGCGCCGAGAGCGATAGGGTTGCCAACAGAGCTACTGCAACGAAGAAAAACTGCTTTTTCATCGGTTTGGTTGGTTTAGACTTTTCTTGTGTGCCTTGGAGAAGTTAAGGAGATTGGCAAGGTGTTGCCTTACCACCTGCATTGCGCCCTCACTATCGTGGGCCACGATACAATCGTAGAGTTCCTTGTGCTCCCTCAAAACATCCTCACGAGGCACCGAACACACCTTGTACTTTTGGTAGTACTTCAACACGTCGGGAGTGATAATGAGCAACAGCGACGACATCACCTGATTGTGGGCAGCGCGCGCCACTGCCTGGTGGAAATCGAAGTCGCGAGGCACCTGATCCTCTGTGCCGAACATCTGCTCACACTGTAACATTGCTTCCTTAAGGATTTCCAGGTCGTTTTCGTCCCTATTGAGGGCCGCCAGACGCGCTGTTTCCATCTCGAGCAACAGACGCACATCAACGAGCGATGAGAAGTCGTAGCGGTCGATTTTGAGCATATCAGTGAAGAGCGACTCCATCTGTCGCAACTTCATAGGCGTCACCACCGTGCCACTCTGCGGATAGGTCCTAACAAGTCCATAGAACTCCAATTTTTGGAAAGCCACCCTAACGTGTGCACGACTTACGCCGAGGGTTTCGGCCAATTTGCGTTCGGCGGGCAGCCTATCGCCGGAGGTCAAACGTCCAGAGTAAAGCTGGTCTTTAACGTAGTTAAGTACCTTTTCAACCTCATCGGAAAGTGCACCATTGTTCTGCTGTGTTGTCATCTAAATGTGTGGTTATTACCTCGTGTGTTTAACAAAAAAGCCGTGCCCTTCGGGGCGAAAGGCACGGCCAAAGTTAGTAATAATTTTCGATTGGTCAAAAATTGGTTAGCAAAGTTTCACCCCTGCTCCCAATCCTCACCCAACGATTAGTTGAGTTGCTTCGACCAGTACATATCGAACTTGATGTGTCCCTCTCGTGGCGACAGAGCCAAACCGGTGGAGAGGTCGGCACAAGTAATCTCCTTGATGTAGATGAAGCCCAACTTGGCAACATCACTCATCGACGAGGGTTTACCACCCTTCTCGTAGGTCGAATACTGGAGAAGCAACACGCTACCAACGTGCCACTGCGAAGTCTGGTTGGAGATGTCGACTCCGCTACCCTTAAATTCGGGTGCAGCAGCACTTGCCATACTACCCGTATAGGTGCTCATATCCTCGATGGTACCGTTCTTCACAGCCTGATAATATGGGCTCTCGCCATCGTTGGCCGAACGCATATTCCTATACCACATAATGGGAGTACCGAACTCACTGGGCAGTGCCGTTGTTCCGTCAATATAGTGGCACTTCAACGTATTCCTACTGTTCACAGGGCTCACAATGGTGAACTTGTTGCTCGAGTTGGTAATGAAGAATACATAGGGCAGAGTATCGTAGTACTCCTCCTTCGTAATCTTGGTTTTGTCCAAGCTGTTGAACTTACCATCGCCCGTTGCAACGATTGGCGAGGTCCCATCAACAGCATACTTATCCAGCTTGTCGCCACTCCACTTCGACGCCGACACAACCTCACCCAAATCGGGATAGAAGAAGGAGTTGTTGCTTGCAAAAGTAGAGTAGGTGCTCTTCGAGTTGGAGCCTACGCCAAGAACGACGTTCTCGTAGTGATATAAGGGATAGAGGTTGATTTGGCCGAGCTTGGTGTTGCCGTCGCCGTAGCTTACGTCGTAGGCAGCCACAGCGGTAGCCTCACCAGTACAATCGGGCACTTTGGCCACAACCTCGGTTCCGGTCTGCGAGATAATCTCGGCAGCCAAGCCACCAATCTTCAAGCCCACAACATTGAGCAAGTTGATACCTTTGAGGGTGATGGTGCTGTTCAGGTAGAACTTGGCACTACTGTCACTGCTCTCCATCGAGGTAACACTGGGCTCACCTGCGGGCGCTGCATCCAATACAATGCTCTTACCGGCACTCTCGCCACGCAACAGCGCACCTGCGGTGAAACTCACTGCGGGGTGGGTACCCTTGTTGGTTACGATAGTAACGGTGAAGGTGTCGCCTGCGAGGTAGGGGGTGGTGGTGTCGAAGAAGTTAGCGCTCTTGTCATCACTCTTTGAGTAGCCTGCGTTAATCATCAACCTTACGTTAATCTGCTTGCCAGCAGCCACTGCACCATTGGTAACAACGGTCGAAACCGACGACGAAGGTGCGGTCCAGTAGCCATAGGCGGTGCTGGAGCCGTGAGTGCCCGAGACAGGTTTGTCGGTACGGTTGGTCAGAGCGTTCTCT
>JAFYRC010000229.1 GCA_017547065.1 Tidjanibacter sp. | reverse complement strand
GTAACACAGCAAGCACCACACTCTCCCTTGCGAGTGTATATCGTGAGGTGAGTGCAAGGCTTGCGAAGGCGGATGCCCCCGCAGTTTACTAAATGTAAATGAGGAGGGCGGACGACAAGCATAACGAAGCAATCACCCACGAGATACACTCGCAGAATGAAAGATACAGCTGATATACTTAAACAAGTCCGTAGGATAGAGATCAAGACACGAGGTCTATCCAACGACATCTTTGCGGGACACTACCACAGTGCCTTCCGTGGCCGTGGTGTGGCATTCAGCGAGGTGAGGGAGTATCGCATGGGCGACGATGTGAGGGACATCGATTGGAACGTAACGGCCCGCACCCGCAAGCCCCACATCAAGGTCTATGAGGAGGAGCGTGAGCTCACGATGATGTTGGTGGTGGATGTGAGTGGCTCGGGCGTGTTTGGCTCGGGCGACAAGGAGAAGCGCGAGGTTATGACCGAGATTGCCGCCGTATTGGCCTTCTCCGCCGCACAAAACAACGACAAAGTGGGTTGTTTGCTTTTCAGCGACCGAGTGGAGAAGTTCATCCCGCCCAAGAAGGGACGCTCGCACATTCTGCAAATCATCCGCACCTTGCTCGACTTTGAGCCCCAAAGCCAAGGCACCTCGTTGGAGGAACCCCTCAAATACCTTACGGGCGCGCTTAAAAAGAGGTGTACCACATTCCTATTGAGCGACTTCTGCAACCAGAGCGCCACTGAGGAGCAGTGGAGTGGACTCGAAAAGAGCCTCAAAATCGCTTCGAGCAAGCACGACATCGTGGCCGTGAGGGTCTACGACAAGAGGGACGCCGAGTTGCCAGATGTGGGACTCTTGGAGGTGGTGGACGCCGAGAGTGGACGCAGGCTGTGGGTTGATAGCGGCTCGAAGGAGGTGCGCGACCACTACGCCAAAGCGTGGAGCGACGACCGCCAAAGAATAAACTCCCTGATGGATAAAGCGAGGGTGGACCACACCGACATCGCTACAGAGGAGGACTATGTAAAACAACTGATTAAACTTTTTGCCCGCCGATGAAGGGTTTTAGGAAAATAGTAGTGGTGCTTTCAGTGCTCATAATGGTTGGGGCATTGGGGGTATTCACTTGTGTGGGCGCAGAGGCCCGTGCGCAGGAGCCCGTGAGGGTTGTTAGTGCTGCCTTCGAGCCCCGCGAGGTGCTCATTGGCGACCACTTCCAACTCAACATGAAAGTAGAGGCGGAGGATGGCTGCGAGGTTGCCTTCCCCACCATCACCGAGGAGTTTGCCGAGGGTCGCATCGAGTTGTTGGAGGAGCTTCCTACCGACACCGTGAGCCACAAAGAGGGCGTGTGGGCATTGCGAAAGAGTTATAGGCTCACCTCGTTTGAGCCTGCCGAGTATCGCCTCGACTCGCTCGGAGTGCTCTACTCCAATGGCGTGAAGATCGACACCGCCTTTGTGGGCAGTCCGCTGAGTTTGAAAGTGGATATTATGCCCGTGGATACGGCCCAGAAGACCATCTACGACATCAAGCAGCCAATGCAGGCTCCGCTGGTGGTGGAGGAGTTTGCCGGCTATCTCGGCCTTGTAGTGTTGGCACTCGCCGCACTCGCCTCGGCCATCTACCTCATCGCCACCCGCACTCGCAAAGCCAAGCAGGCCGCCAGCGAGGAGGATGCCCCCAAGGAGGCTCCCCACATTGTTGCCATTCGCAACTTGGAGATGCTCTCGCACCAAAAGTTGTGGCAGAATGGTAAGCACAAGGCCTACTGGTCGCAGCTGACCGACATCCTGCGCGAGTATCTCGATGGACGCTATGGCGTAGGTGCCATGGAGATGACCTCCGACGAGATTGTGGCAAGCCTCAAAGAGTTGGAGCTTTCGCCCAAGCAGGTTAGGGAGTTGAAGGAGTTGCTCGCCGAAGGCGACCTCGTGAAGTTTGCAAAACACACCCCCGACGCCGAGAGCAATGAGGATGCATACTATAAGATTTACTACTTTGTGGAGGAGACCAAGGAGCTGCCCGCCGAGGGTGAGCCTACGGCGCCCATTCAGGAGGCACCCGAGGTGGTTGTTCCATCCACGGAGGAGAACAAAAATGAAGAGGGCGAAGGCAATGAATAGGACCATGCACAGACATATCGTACTCCTGATTGTGGCCCTCGCAGTGTCAGTGGCCTCCTATGGTCAGAAGTTCCCAGAGCGCAGGCACATCCGCGAGGGTAACGGGCTCTACGAAAAGCAGCGTTTTGCCGATGCGGAGAAGTCCTACCGTAGGGCATTGCAGAAGGATTCGCTGTCGGTGGAGGGTGCCTTCAACCTTGGCGACACCCACTATGCCACGGAGAACTTCGCAGCTGCCGAGGAGCAGTTCCGCAAGGTGGCCGAGAGGAAGGAGGGTGTGAGCGACGCACAGCGTGCCGCCGCCTACTTCAACCTCGGTAATGCCCAGTTCCAACAGCAGAAGTTGGACGAGGCGCTGGAATCCTACAAGCAGTCGCTCAAACTCAACCCCTCAGACTTGGAGGCCAAGTTCAACTATGCCTACACCAAGGCTATGAAGGACCAGCAGGACCAAAATCAGCAAAACCAGAACAACCAGAATAACAACCAGGATCAACAGCAGCAGGACAAAAACAACCAGCAGCAGAACGATCAAAATCAGCAAAACAACCAAGACCAACAGCAGGGTCAGAACGACCAGCAACAACAGCAACAACCCGAGGAGCCACAGGGCGACAAACCCAAGCCAAGTGAACAGGGCGAGCAACAACAACCCCAGGCCGGCCCCAGCAAGGAGAATGAGCAACTGCTCAACGCCGTGCAAGCTGCAGAGGATAAGACTCGCGACAAGGTCGACGCCGAGAAGGTGGTGGGCGTAGCACGCTCCGGCAAGAACTGGTAAAACGAACGGTTGAAGAAGTAAAAAGGAATTTTAGTAACTTGACGTTAGACCTTAGACGTTTGACGTTAGACAAAAAGTAAGATGACATTTGCAAATCCAAATATGCTGTGGCTTGCCACGCTTGTGGTGCCCGTTGTGGGCCACTACATCTGGCTCTGCAAGCAGGGCGGAGCTGCCGTAAAGGTTACCACCACGGCCTCCCTCGCCACCGCCCCTCGCACCGTGCGCTACTACCTGCGCCACCTTCCCGTTGTATTGCGTTGTGTGGCCATTGTGCTGATGTGTGTGGCGCTCGCAAGGCCCCAGAGTTCGGAGCAGTTGAGCAAAACCACAGTGGAGGGTATCGACATAGTGTTGGCACTCGACGTATCGGGCACCATGTTGGCGGCCGACTTTGAGCCCGACCGACTCTCGGCAGCCAAGGACGTGGCAGCCAAATTTATTGCCGACCGCAAGGGCGACCGCATTGGTCTTGTGGCCTTTGCCGGCGAGAGCTACACCCAGAGTCCTCTGACAACCGACCAGGCCTCCCTACAAACCCTCCTATCGCAAATCAAGTATGGTGTGATTGAGGACGGCACGGCCATCGGTATGGGCCTCGCCACCGCCGTAAACCGCCTGCGTGAGTCGTCGGCCAAGAGTAAGGTTATCATCCTGCTGACCGACGGTGTAAACAATGCAGGTCAGGTGGCTCCCCTCTCGGCAGCCGAGATTGCTGCCGACTATGGCATCAGGGTCTACACCATTGGTGTGGGCAAGAGGGGCTATGCTCCCTACCCCGTCCAGGATGCATGGGGAAATGTACGCTACCAGCAGATGAAGGTGGAGATTGATGAGCAAGTACTCACCGACATTGCCGCCAAGACGGGTGGTGAGTATTTCCGTGCCACAAGTAAGACTACCCTTAGGGAGATTTATGCCAAAATCAACACCCTCGAGAAGAGTCGCATCGAGACCGACGAGTTTGTGCGCTACCACGAGCACTTTGTGGCGTGGTTGCTGTGGGCCTTGGTGGTGTTGGTGGCCGAGTTCCTACTCCGCAGGCTCTATTTGAGTTAGTAAATCAACAAAAGGCTAACGGCCACAAGCAAGCCAATAGCCAACAGTAAAAAAAGAATGTTTCGTTTCGCACACATAGAATACCTTTGGTTGCTACTGCTCATCCCCGTGATGGTGGTGGTGATGGAGTGGAGCTTGGCCGAGCGCAAGCGCAGGGTGGCCAAGTTTGCCACAGCCGCAGCATTCCGCAAACTCTCGCCCGAGAGTTCCGTACGCAAGCTACGCTGGAAATTCTGGCTCCTAGCCTTGGCCCTCGTGAGCCTCATCTTCGCCATCGCAAGGCCACAGATGGGCTCCAAGTTGCGCGAGGTTGAGCGTGAGGGCGTGGAGATTATGGTGGCCGTGGACGTCAGCAACTCGATGCTTGCACAGGACTTTGCCCCCAACCGCTTGGAGCGCACCAAGTATGCCGTTAGTCGAGTGATTGAGGGACTCTCGGAGGACCGCATCGGTGTGATTGTCTTTGCGGGCGACGCCTATGTGCAATTACCCATCACCTCCGACTACCTTACGGCCCAGAACTTCGTGAAGCAGATTTCGCCCTCGCAAGTAACCCGCCAGGGTACGGCCATTGGCGCGGCCATTGAGTTGGCCACGCGTTCATTCTCCTCGCAGAGCGAGAGTAGCCGAGTGCTCATTCTTGTAACCGATGGCGAAAACCACGAGGACGACGCACTCGCCGCAGCCCAAAGGGCCGCAGAGCAGGGTGTGAAGATCTACACCATTGGTATTGGTACCCCCGAGGGCGCACCCATCGCCATTGGCGACGACTTCATTCGCGACGAGAAGGGTGACATTGTGGTGAGTAAACTCGACGAGGAGGTGCTCCAAAAAGTGGCTGTGACCACTGGTGGTGCCTACGTTAGGGCCACCACCGCAAGCATCGGCCTCGAAGAGATTATCTCGCTCATCAACCGCACCGAGAAGACCAAGTTTGCCACCGAGGTGTTCGACGAGTACAACGAGCTCTTCTACATCCCTCTGGCCCTCGCACTGGCGCTGTTGCTGTTGGAATGTGTGGTACTCCCCCGCCGCAACCGAGTGTTGGCCAAGTTCAACCTCTTCGGTGACAAAAACTGATAGAAAACTTATAGATATAGACTACCCAAATACAACACAATATGGCAATTTTTGAAGTATATGGAGGCCGCCCATTGAGTGGCGAAATCACTCCCCAGGGAGCTAAAAACGAGGCCCTTCAAGTAATCTGCGCAACTCTGCTCACAAGCGAGAAAGTAACCCTGCACAACGTGCCGGAGATTGTGGATGTGTTGCGCCTTATTGACCTACTGCGCAACTTGGGCGTGGAGGTGGAGCGCCTCGGCGAAGGAGTATTCTCCTTCCGTGCCGCCAACATCGACCTCGGCTACCTCAAAACCGAGGACTACCGCATCAGGGGTAGCAAACTGCGTGGCTCGGTGATGGTCATCGGCCCGCTGTTGGCTCGCTTTGGACTGGCCTACATTCCCAAGCCCGGTGGTGACAAGATTGGCCGTCGCAGGCTCGACACCCACTTTATCGGCTTCCAGAAGCTCGGCGCAACCATCAATGTTGACCCCGCCGGCGAGTTCTTCGAGGTGGATGCAAGCCACCTGAAAGGCACCTATATGTTGCTCGACGAGGCCTCCGTTACGGGTACCGCCAACATCATTATGGCAGCCGTATTGGCAGATGGTGTGACTACAATCTACAACGCCGCCTGCGAGCCCTACATCCAACAGCTCTGCAAGATGCTCTGCCGTATGGGTGCCAAAATTGAGGGTATCGCCTCCAACCTGCTCCGCATCGAGGGTGTGGAGAGCCTTGGCGGTACGGAGCACACAATGTTGCCCGATATGATTGAGGTGGGTAGTTTCATCGGCATGGCCGCAATGACCCAGTCGGAGCTCACCATCAAGAACGTGTCGTTCGAGAACCTCGGCATTATCCCCGCCCAGTTTGCACGTATGGGTATCCGTTTCGAGCAGCGTGGCGACGACATCTACATTCCCCGTCAGGAGCACTACGAGATCGAGAGCTTCATGGACGGCTCCATCATGACCATTGCCGACGCACCATGGCCCGGCCTCACTCCCGACCTTTTGAGCGTATTTCTCGTGGTGGCAACCCAGGCCAAAGGCTCCGTGCTCATCCACCAAAAGATGTTCGAGAGCAGGCTCTTTTTTGTGGACAAACTCATTGATATGGGCGCACAAATCATCCTCTGCGACCCCCACCGAGCCTCCGTCATCGGCCACGACCACTCCCGTCGTCTGCGTCCCACCACCATGGCTTCGCCCGACATCCGTGCCGGCGTGGCACTGCTGATTGCCGCACTCAATGCCGATGGTAAGAGCATCATCCAGAATGTGGAGCAGATCGACCGAGGCTATCAGAACATCGAGGGACGACTCAACGCCCTCGGCGCCAAGATCATCCGCAAGGAGTAGACACAATGCGCGCGGTAATACACCGTCACAACAAACAACCAAACACAAACAAATATCTAATCCTAAAAAAACTTATTACACTATGGGAACTATTCTCTACATCGTTGGTTTGATTTGCGCCATTTGGTGCGTATTGGACATTTTCAAGAAAAACATCGACCTGCCCTGGAAAATCATCGTGGCAGTTGTTTTGCTGGGTACCAGCTGGCTCGGTTTGGCACTCTACTACTTCTGGGTACGCAACAACGTTGAGCGTTGGTTGAAGAAATAAGCTAACAACTCGGGGGATCTAATTCCCCCTTTTTTTAACAAAAAAAAGAGAGGAGAAACCGTAATGGTTTCTCCTCTCTTTCTATTCTGTCGCAGCTCGGAGTGTTCCCGTGGTCTGCTCCGCTATGGTCACGTTTCCGCTCCCCTCACGGTCGCTGTTGCCGTTGCCGGCCCCACTCCACTCCGTCTGCGTCCCCTTGCGGGTTGTTCTTACTCGGTTACCTCGGGAGCGATGCGCTCGTAGTCAACCTTTGCACCAACAGTTACGTTCTGCCAATCGCGAACACCGGTACCTGCGGGGATCAAGTGACCACAAATTACATTCTCCTTCAAGTTCGACAGAGGATCGACTTTACCGAAGATTGCAGCCTCGTTCAGAACCTTGGTGGTCTCCTGGAACGATGCAGCCGACATAAACGAGCTGGTCTGCAATGCTGCACGAGTGATACCCTGCAATACCTGACGGCTTGTTGCGGGAACAATCTCCCTAACGGTTACAGTCTTCAAGTCCTTACGCTTCAAGGTCGAGTTCTCGTCCCTGAGCTGACGTACCGAGATGATCTGACCTGCCTGAACATTCTGCGAGTCGCCGGCGTCGGTAACTACAACCTTGTCGTACAAAGCGTCGTTAACCTCCATGAACTCCCACTTGTCCACGATCTGCTCCTGCAAGAAGCGAGTATCACCTGGATCGTCAATCTGGACTTTGTTCATCATCTGACGTACAATAACCTCGAAGTGCTTATCGTTGATCTTCACACCCTGGCCACGATATACCTCCTGAACCTCGTTCACGATGTACTCCTGAACCTTGGTGGGACCGAGGATCGACAAGATGTCGCTGGGGGTGATAGCACCGTCCGACAGAGGCATACCTGCCCTTACGTAGTCGTTCTCCTGTACCAAGATCTGGCGGCTCAGGGGCACGAGGTACTTCCTCTCCAAACCATCACGCGAGGTGATGACAATCTCCCTGTTACCACGTTTGATCTTACCAAAGGTTACCTCACCATCGATCTCAGCAACAATTGCGGGGTTCGAGGGGTTACGAGCCTCAAACAACTCGGTAACACGGGGAAGACCACCGGTAATATCGCCTGCCTTACCAAACGAACGAGGAATCTTGATCAGGATCTCGCCAGCCTTAATCTTAGCGTTCTCCTTAACAACGATGTGAGCGCCAACAGGCAAGTTGTACTGTTTCTGCTCAACACCATCCTTGTCAACGATCTTAATGATGGGGTTCTTAGTCTTATCACGCGACTCGATAATCACCTTCTCACGCAAACCGGTCTGCTCGTCGTACTCGTCACGATAGGTTACGCCCTCAACAACGTTGTCGAATGCAACCTTACCATCGAACTCAGAGATGATAACTGCGTTGAAGGGATCCCACTCGCAGATTACATCGCCCTTCTGAACGGTCTCGCCAGCGAGTTTGAAGAGGGTCGAACCGTATGCCAAGTTGTAGGTAAACAGTACGCTCTCGGTCTCCTTGTTAACAATACGCAGCTCAGCCAAACGACTAACTACCAAGTTCTTAGCGTTACCATCACGATCTTTGGTCTTGATGGTCCTCAGATCGTCAATCTCAATCACACCGTCGTATTTAGCTATCAAGCGGTTGTCGATCGACGAGCCACTTGCAACACCACCGACGTGGAATGTACGAAGAGTCAGCTGAGTACCAGGCTCACCGATGGACTGTGCAGCGATAACGCCCACAACCTCACCCTTCTGTACGGGCCTACCGGTTGCCAAGTTCCTACCGTAGCACTTAGCGCACACACCGTGGCGAGCCTCGCAAGTGAGCACCGAACGAATCTCCACCTTCTCGATGGGCGATTTCTCGATTGCTGCAGCTGCATCCTCATTAATCTCATCACCAGCCTTAACGATCAACTCGCCAGTCAAGGGGTGGATAATGTCCTCAACAGCCGTACGGCCCAAAATCCTATCGTAGAGGCTCTGGATAACAGCGTCGTTACGCTTAACTGCGGTTGCAGTCAGACCACGCAAGGTGCCGCAATCCTCCTCGTTGATGATAACATCGTTTGCAACGTCCACAAGACGACGGGTCAGGTAACCTGCGTCTGCGGTCTTAAGTGCGGTATCCGCCAAACCTTTACGAGCACCGTGGGTCGAAATAAAGTACTCCAACACCGAAAGGCCCTCCTTAAAGTTCGACAAAATGGGGTTCTCGATAGTCTGACCGCCCTCTGCACCAGATTTCTGGGGTTTAGCCATCAGACCACGCATACCGCCCAACTGACGAATCTGCTCCCTACTACCACGAGCACCCGAATCCAACATCATAAATACGGGGTTGAAACCGTCCTGGTCAGCTTTCAGGTGGTTATAAACTGCTGCGGTAACCTTGTTGTTAACGTTGGTCCACACGTCGATAACCTTGTTGTAACGCTCGTTGTTGGTGATAAGACCCATGTTGTACTGCTCCAAGAACTGAGCAACCTGCTGGTTACCGTACTCTACCAAGGTCTTCTTCTCCTCGGGGATAATCACTGCGCCAAGGTTAAACGACAAACCACCCTGGAATGCCATCCTATAACCCATGGCCTTGATGTCATCCAAGAATGCAGCTGCCTTATCGGCACCCGACTTCTTCATAACAACACCAATAATATCCCTCAAAGTGTTCTTCTTCAAGAGAAGGTTGATGTAGCCAACCTCCTTGGGAACAACCTGGTTGAACAATACACGACCTACCGAAGTGGGCAATACCTTGGTTACCTCGTTACCATCCTCGTCAACGGTATTAATCTTCACGTTAACAAGGGTGTGCAAGTCAACCTTACCCTCGTTGTATGCAATGATTGCCTCCTCTGCGCCATAGAACGTAAAGGCTGCCTTCACGCCATCCTTAGGACGGATGTCACCGTTCTGGAGGTCATCCCAACGGTTAATCTTCTCGCCCTTCTCGATGAGCTCCTTGCGGTAGATTGCTTTCTCCTTCTCAGGACGCTCCTCGGTACCGTGGATCTTGGTGATGTAGTACAGACCAAGCACCATGTCCTGCGAAGGAACGGTAATAGGCGCACCGTTTGCGGGGTTCAAAATGTTGTGCGAACCGAGCATCAAGAGCTGTGCCTCCAAGATTGCAGCGTTGCCAAGGGGCAAGTGAACTGCCATCTGGTCACCGTCGAAGTCCGCGTTGAATGCGGTACAAGCCAGGGGGTGCAACTGCATTGCCTTACCCTCAATCAGCTTGGGCTGGAATGCCTGGATACCCAGACGGTGAAGGGTAGGAGCACGGTTCATCAGCACAGGGTGGCCTTTGATTACGTTCTCCAAGATATCCCAAATCACAGGATCCTTCCTGTCAATAATCTTCTTTGCCGACTTAACAGTCTTAACGATACCCCTCTCGATGAGTTTGCGGATGATGAAAGGCTTGTACAACTCTGCCGCCATATCCTTAGGAATACCCATCTCGTGCATCTTCAGCTCGGGACCTACAACGATAACCGAACGAGCCGAGTAGTCAACACGCTTACCGAGCAAGTTCTGACGGAAGCGACCCTGCTTACCTTTCAAGCTGTCGCTGAGCGACTTCAAAGGCCTATTGCTCTCGGTCTTCACTGCGCTGGTCTTGCGCGAGTTGTCGAACAAGCTATCCACAGCCTCCTGCAACATACGTTTCTCGTTGCGCAAGATAACCTCGGGGGCTTTGATCTCGATCAACCTCTTCAAACGGTTGTTACGGATGATAACCCTACGATAGAGGTCGTTCAAGTCCGAAGTTGCGAACCTACCACCATCCAGGGGTACCAAAGGACGCAACTCGGGAGGAGTTACGGGTACAACCTTCAACACCATCCACTCGGGCTTATTAATCTCCCTCGACTCCCTGAAAGCCTCAATAACATTGAGCCTCTTCAAAGCCTCGGTCTTACGCTGCTGCGAAGTCTCGGTCGAAGCTTTGTGACGGAGCGAGTAGGACAAGCTGTCGAGGTCCAAGCCCTGCAAGAGGGTCAACACTGCCTCGGCACCCATCTGAGCGATGAACTTCTCAGGGTCGTTGTCCTCCAACTGCTGGTTGCCCTTGGGCAGTGCAGCCAAAATATCGAGGTACTCCTTCTCCGAGAGCAAATCGAGGTTGTTCACACCTGCAGCAGCTGCTGCACCGGCCTGAATAACGATATAGCGCTCGTAGTAGATTACTGCATCGAGCTTCTTGGTGGGGATACCCAGCAAGTAGCTGATCTTCGAAGGCAGCGAGCGGAGGTACCAGATGTGTACCACGGGCACAACCAGCTGGATGTGGCCCATACGCTCACGACGAACCTTCTTCTCGGTAACCTCAACACCGCATCGGTCGCAGACGATACCCTTGTAACGGATCCTCTTATACTTACCGCAGTGGCACTCATAGTCCTTTACGGGACCAAAAATGCGCTCGCAGAACAGACCGTCCCTCTCAGGTTTGTAGGTACGATAGTTGATTGTCTCAGGTTTCAGCACCTCGCCACTCGACTGCTCGAGAATCTCCTCAGGCGAGGCGAGGCCAATGGAGATTTTGCTGAAATTGGTACTATTGATTTTATTCTCTTTACCGTATGCCATATTCTCTTAAATTCATTAAGAAAGTTTAACACTGAGAGCCAAACCACGCAACTCGTGCAAGAGCACGTTCAACGACTCGGGAATACCGGGTGTTGGCAGGTTGTCGCCCTTAACGATGGCCTCGTATGCTTTCGCACGGCCCATAACGTCATCCGACTTGATAGTCAAGATCTCCTGCAAGATGTTAGCTGCACCGAAGCCCTCGAGTGCCCAAACCTCCATCTCACCGAACCTCTGACCACCAAACTGGGCTTTACCACCCAGAGGCTGCTGAGTAATGAGCGAGTAGGGACCGATAGAACGTGCGTGCATCTTGTCGTCGATCATGTGGCCAAGTTTCAGCATGTAGATCACACCAACAGTTGCAGGCTGGTCGAACCTCTCACCAGTACCACCATCACGCAAGTGGCAGCAACCGTTCACGGGAACACCGGCTTTTGCAGTGTACTCGTTGATCTGGTCCAAAGTTGCACCATCGAAAATGGGGGTTGCGAACTTCAAGCCCAACTCCTTACCGGCCCAGCCGAGAACAGTCTCGTAAATCTGACCCAAGTTCATACGAGAAGGCACACCCAGAGGGTTCAATACGATGTCCACAATCGAACCATCCTCCAAGAATGGCATATCCTCGTCACGTACAACCTTGGCAACGATACCCTTGTTACCGTGGCGACCTGCCATCTTATCACCCACTTTCAGCTTACGCTTCTTAGCCAAATATACCTTAGCCAACTGGATTACGCCATTGGGAAGCTCGTCACCATTGGTGATGTTGTACTTCTCACGCTTAACCCTTGCGTCTGCCTCTTTATATTTAATGGTATAGTTGTTGATTGCAATTGCAGTCAGGCGAGCCACCCTCTCGTCCTCAACCCACTTCTCCGAACCGAGGTTCAGGTAGTCGATATCCTCGAGCATCTTCTTGGTGAACTTGGTGCCTGCTGCATACAACTCTGCACCGAAGTAGTCCTTAATGCCCAAGCAAGTCTGGTCTTTAAGCAGGGTGTAGAGTTTGCCAACCAACACGCTCTTCAAAGCAGCAACCTCAGCTACGAACTTAGCATCAACCTCAGCGAGTTTGTTCTTCTCCTCGGCCTTGCTACGTTTGCCATCCTTCACGTTGCGGGTGAAGAGTTTGCGGTCGATTACAGTACCAAACAACGAGGGCTGAGCCTTCAACGAAGCATCCTTCACATCGCCGGCCTTGTCGCCGAAGATAGCACGAAGAAGTTTCTCCTCGGGGCTGGGATCGCTCTCGCCTTTGGGGGTAATCTTACCGATCATAATGTCGCCAGGTTTCACGTTGGCACCAATGCGAATGATACCCCTCTCGTCGAGGTCCTTGGTTGCATCCTCGCTCACGTTGGGAATATCCGAGGTAAGCTCCTCAACACCACGTTTGGTCTCGCGAACCTCCATGATGTACTCGTCAACGTGTACCGAAGTGAACAGATCCTCCCTCAACAGACGCTCCGAAATAACGATAGCATCCTCGAAGTTGTAACCCTTCCAAGGCATGAACGCAACCTTCAAGTTCCTACCCAGAGCCAACTCGCCCTGCTGGGTCGAGTAACCCTCGGTCAAGATCTGGCCCTTGGTCACCTTCTGACCAATCTTCACGATAGGACGCAGGGTGATGGACATGTTCTGGTTGGTCTTGCGGTAGCGAGGCAACTTGTAAGTTGTGATCTCGGGATCGAAGCTAACCAAAATCTCGTCCTCGGTACGCTCATACTTAACCTGAATCTGGCTTGCATCGGCAAATACCACCTCACCGTCGCCCTCGGCAACAACCTGGACACGGCTATCGCTAATCATAGCGCCCTCCAAACCGGTACCTACAATAGGTGCCTCGGGGTTAATCAGAGGTACTGCCTGACGCATCATGTTCGAACCCATCAGCGCACGGTTTGCGTCATCGTGCTCCAAGAAGGGAATCAAACTTGCTGCAATCGAAGCCACCTGGTTAGGTGCAACGTCCACCAAATCAACCTGTTTTGCGGTGATTACGGGGAAGTCGGCCTCGTTACGAGCCTTGATGCGGTTGGGATTAAGGAAGTTACCCTCCTCATCCACGGGTGCCGAAGCCTGGGCAATATTGAGGTTGCCCTCCTCCTCGGCGCTAAAATACTGGATGTGGCTGTCGTCCAAATCAACCTTACCGTCAACAACCTTGCGGTAGGGGGTTTCGATGAAGCCCATCGAGCTAATCTTGGCGTAAACGCACAACGACGAAATCAGACCGATGTTAGGACCCTCAGGAGTCTCAATGGGGCACAAACGACCGTAGTGAGTGTAGTGTACGTCACGAACCTCAAAGCCTGCCCTATCACGGCTCAAACCGCCAGGACCCAGTGCCGACAAACGACGCTTGTGAGTCATTTCGGCCAGAGGGTTGGTCTGGTCCATGAACTGCGACAGCTGGTTCGTACCAAAGAAGCTATTAATTACGCTCGACAAAGTCTTTGCGTTGATCAGATCAATGGGGGTAAACACCTCGTTGTCCCTCACGTTCATCCTCTCACGGATGGTGCGAGCCATACGAATGAAGCCCACCGAGAACTGGTTGCTCAACTGCTCACCAACAGTCCTTACACGCCTGTTGGACAAGTGGTCGATATCGTCAACATCGGTCTTCGAGTTAATCAGCTCGATGAGGTAGCGAATGATGGCAATCATGTCCTCCTTGGTCAGCACCCTTACCTCAGGGCTGATTTCCAAACCGAGTTTCTTGTTGATACAGAAACGACCTACATCACCCAAGTCGTAGCGTTTGTCGCTGAAGAAGAGCTTGTCGATGACATCCCTTGCGGTTGCTTCATCTGGTGGCTCCGAGTTGCGCAGCTGTCGGTAGATGTACACAACGGCCTCTTTCTCAGAGTTACAGGGGTCTTTCTGCAAAGTGTTATAAATGATCGAGTAGTCAACGCCCGAGGGGTTGTCCTTGTGCAACAGAATGGTCTTTGCACCGCTCTCGAGGATAGCCTCAATGTGCTCCTCTGCAAGCTCGGTCTCACGGTCGATGATTACGTCGTTACGCTCGATAGATACCACCTCACCGGTATCCTCATCTACGAAGTCCTCGACCCATGTAG
>JAFYRC010000228.1 GCA_017547065.1 Tidjanibacter sp. | reverse complement strand
TGCCCGCCTTGCCGACAACTTTCAGTCGGCCGTTCTTTTGCAGGCTCACCACCACGTTGAAAATCTTGTCGTGGAAGGGGTCGTAAATCTTGCCTACCCACTCCTTATCGGCGGCATCGTAGGTGAGGTCGCGCAGCACCACGATGTTCTGGTCGCTCACATCGCCATACTCGCTATTCCACACCGCCTTGCCTTCCCAGTGGTCGCCCGTGCGGTAGATCTCCACCTTGTTGGTCTTCTCCTGCCCGAGCCACACACCGCAAATGTTGGCACAGCAATTCTGCGCTTTTGCTCCCCAAAGGGAGGTAAGCACCGCCACCAAAATCAATACAATCCTTCGTTTCATCTTCTTTCAAATCAGTCGTTTATATGTGTTGGTATGGATATTGGCAGGCGGTTGCAGGAGCCACACTCTACTCCAAACCCCTGACGCGTTTTTCCCACGCCCAGGCAGCTGCGAGTGTTTCGTCCAAGCTACGCACGGCCTTCCAGCCGAGCTCGTTATTAGCAAGCGAGGTTTCGGCCCACACCGACTCCACGTCGCCACTCCTACGGCCCACAATGCGGTAGTTGAGTTTCAGTCCGTTCACCCTCTCGAAGGCCTCCACGAGTTCCATTACGGACACTCCACGTCCCGTGCCAACGTTGAACACCTCATAATCTTTTTTGTTCTTCGCCTCCACCAAGCGGCCAATGGCTGCAACGTGGGCGGCGGCGAGGTCCACAACGTCGATGTAGTCGCGGATGCAGGTGCCATCGGGGGTGTTGTAGTCGTTACCGAAAATCGACAAACACTCCCTCACGCCTGCGGCGGTTTGGGTGATGAAAGGTACAAGGTTGTTGGGCACACCGCGGGGCAGCTCGCCAATCAGAGCCGAGGGGTGGGCACCCATAGGATTGAAGTAGCGCAGGGCTATACCCTTCAGGCCCGCACCGGCAGCCACAGCGTCCCTGAGGATATCCTCGCACATCTGTTTGGTGTTGCCATAGGGCGAAGTGGCGGGCTTACGGGGCGACGACTCCGTTACGGGCAGTGCGTCGGGCTCGCCATACACCGTAGCCGACGACGAGAAGAGCACATTGCTCCTACCCTCCTCCTTCATCAGTTCCAAAATGTTCAGGAACGAACCAAGGTTGTTGGTGTAGTACTTCAGAGGTTGTTCAACGCTCTCACCCACAGCCTTATAGGCTGCAAAGTGAATAACCGAGTTGAAGGGGTATTTCTTAAACACAGCCCTCAGTGCCTCCTTATCGCAGCAGTCAACCTGCTCAAAGGGCACCTCCACGCCCGTGATTTTCCTCACGCCCTCAACTGCGCCGAGGTCGGAGTTCGAGAGGTTGTCAATAACAACCACATCATAGCCCGCCTCGATGAGCGCCACCGTTGTGTGGGAGCCGATATAGCCGGCACCACCACTAACCAAAACCATCTCTTTTGCCATAGTTCTCTTTCTGTACCTGTATTTTTTTTACACCTTTATCTCTCTACAACTGCGGCCCGCCGTGTGGGAGGGCCGCAGTCCATTGTTATTTTCGTTTACACTTGTGTGTAGTCCGAAGAGGCCTCCTACTCAACGATGAGGATAGTCTGGCCCTCCTGGAGAGTGTCGCCCTCGGCAACAGCAATCTCCCTAACCACACCTGCGTGGTCCGACACGATGTCGTTCTCCATCTTCATTGCCTCCAAAACGGCAACCTTCTGGCCTGCCTTCACGCTGTCGCCAACCTTCACGCACAGCTCCACAACCTTACCGGGCAGGGGTGCCACTACGCTCTTACCTGCTACCTTCTCCACGGGCTGTGCAGCAGCCTCAACCTTTTTCTCCTCGGCGGGTGCCTCAGCGGGTTTGGTTGCAGCCCAGCGCTCGGTCTTCACCTTGGTGAGATAGTCCTTAGCCACTGCGGGGAACAATTCGAGGAGGAGCTCCTCTTTCTCATTCTCGGCCAACTTCACGCCACCTGCGTTCTCCAATACGGGGTTGGGCTGGCGCTGGTTTTTCGAAGTATCATAGGGGATAGCCTCCCTTGTACCTGCAATCTGCAAGCGGAACTCGGGGTCAATCTCCACGGGAGTGTGGCCATACTCACCCTTCACCAAGTTCACAAATTGGTTGCTGGTGGTGGTATATTTGGGCTTACCTGCGGCCAACGAGATGGCGCAGCTAACAGCCTGCGAGCCTACAATCTGGCTGGTGGGGGTTACCAGGGGAGGAAGACCTGCATCCAACCTCACCGAAGGAATCAGTTTCATTGCGGGCTCCAAGAGGTGCTCGCTCTTGAGTGCCTTCAACTGGGCAACCATATTGGTGTACATACCACCGGGAATCTCGGCCTTCTGTACGAGCTCATTGGGCTCGGGGAAGCCGAAGTATGCCTCAATCTTGTGGCAAGCATCGATAAGGGTGGGCTCGTCCACTGCGATGGCAGCCTTCACAGCCCTATCAAACTGTGCCTCAATCTCGGCAGGCAGACTATCCACGAGGGGGTTGAAGGGATTGGGGAATTTCTTAACGGCATCGTATGCGTCGAGCTCCTTACGGATACCGAGCAACTCGGCGTTAATCTTAGCCACAGCCTCCATGTTCACGTTCATCTCAACGCCCATCTTCTTGGTGAAGATGTAAACCAGCTCCAAGGCGGGAGCTGCGGGGCCACCTGCGAAGTTCCAGATGTTGGTGTCCACAATGTCCACACCTGCGGCAATGGCAGCCACCACCGAAGCGAGGCCGTAGCCGGGAGTACAGTGGGT
>JAFYRC010000227.1 GCA_017547065.1 Tidjanibacter sp. | reverse complement strand
TTTCCCACCTCTCCTCCTCGCTCTTCTCGGGGAAAGAGTTGGCAAGGTTTGTACGCACCACCTTCACGCGGTAGCGCAGCACCCAATAGAGAAGGAAGTAGATCAGCGGAGCCAACATGTAGTAGAGCACCACATAGGGTAGCAGACCAATCAGCTTACACACTCCCAGCAGTAGCCAGTAGAGTATCTTCTGCCCAAAATTAAGATCCTTTGCGGACGATTTTTGTGTCATACGGTTTCTTCTTTATTTCTCTTGAACAACCCTCACATCGGAGTTCTTGGTCCTGGCCGAGAGCCACTGTTTGATGCGCGTCACATCCAGAGCACGGAGCGTGTCGACGGGTTTCACCACAGCAACCACATAGCTACCCTGGGGCTTACCATCGGCATAGGCCGTGTGTTTGGAGAGCGACACGGAGGCGAGGTTATCCACAACGTGAATCATCTCGCGCGAAATGTCGGCCGCCGAGAGAGTATCGGCAGGAGTAAGCGACGCCAAGCGCCTGCGGAGCTCCCTGATTTGTTCGTTCTTATCCTCGATAATGTCGGCGTAGCCCTTCTGCAACCTGCTAATATCGAGGCGAGCATCGTTCTCGGCCTGCTTTACAACCAATTCCGTTTTGTGCAAGCCATAGTCGCCCATCTGTGCCCTTGCGTTGTCGATAACATCCTCCGAAAGAGGCTCACCCACAAGGCGAATCTCCACCCTGGATGCATCACCCTCATAGCGGAAATCTTTGGTGTAGTCCACAATCATCGTCTTGTTGAACTGGAAGACGTTGTTCACATAGCGGTCAACATTCTCCTCAAAGGCCGTGCGACGCACAATGTGGGCACCAAACAATATGCTCGGCACACCCACCAACACAATAATGAGGGTCATATAGCGGGTGTTCTTTTTCTGCTGGGCCGAGTCGAGCGCCGTCTTTTTCTCATAGCGGAGCAGGAGCACCACAAGGTAAGTTGCCACTGCAATGAACACCGCGTTGATGGTAAAGAGGTAGATGGCTCCAAAGAAAAATTGGAAATTACCCGTCGCCAAGCCAAAGCCCGCCGTACACAAGGGAGGCATCAGGGCCGTAGCAATGGCCACACCCGACACCACCGTCACAGCCTTGTCCTTACGAGTCTGGGCCACCATACCGGCCAGACCGCCAAAGAAGGCAATCAGCACATCGTAGGTTGTGGGCGTTGTACGAGCAAGAAGCTCACTCCTTGCCGTAGAGATAGGCGAAATAATAAAGTATGCCGTGCTCACCACAAGGCTCACAATGACCATCAGCAGGAAGTTGCGCCATGCCGATTTGAGCATATCGAAGTCGTTAACACCAAGCGAGAGGCCTATACCTGTAATTGGGCCCATCAGTGGCGAAATCAACATCGCACCGATAATTACGGCCGTGGAGTTGACATTCAAACCCAGCGAAGCAATAAACACCGCAAACATCAATACCCACAGGTTTGTGCCCCTGAAATCGATGCCCTTGCGCACACCCTCGATGACCTCCGACTGTGGTGCACTGCCGTCTTTGAGGTCGAAGCGACCTTTCATAAAGTTGGTGGTGTTGTTCCACAAATTTTGGAGGAAATTCCTGCTCAACTTGTTGCCACCACTCTCCTCCGAAGCCACACCAGGGACCTCGGGAATATCTACATTCTTATTCTTCAACTCTTCCATCTGCGTGTTCTTTATCCTTATCATTTGCGCCCTCAACGACCATCACAAACTCACCCTTGGGTGGGTGGGCCTCAAAGTGGGCAATAACCTCGGCGATGGTGCCACGCACCGTTTCCTCAAACTTTTTGGACAATTCCCTCGACACGCTCACTCTGCGTTCCATACCAAAGGCCTCGCCAAACTCGGCCAGAGCTTTCAGCACGCGGAAAGGCGACTCGTAGAAAATCATCGTGCGGTGCTCGTTGGCCAGTGCCGAAAGGCGTTTTTTGCGTCCCTTCTTCTGGGGCAGGAAGCCCTCGAAGCAGAACTTATCGCAAGGGAAGCCACTCTGCACCAATGCGGGCACAAAGGCTGTGGCTCCGGGAAGTGTTTCCACCTCAATATCGTGTTCCAGGCAGGTGCGCACGAGCAGAAAACCGGGATCGGAGATACCGGGGGTGCCGGCGTCCGAAATCAGCGCTACGCTCCTGCCGGCCTCAATCTGACGGGCAACTTCCTCTGCCGAGGCGTGCTCGTTGAACTTGTGGTGGGCATAGAGTTTGCGCTCGATACCGTAGTGGTGCAGTAACACCTGCGAGGTACGTGTGTCCTCGGCCAAGACCATATCGACCTCCTTCAGCAGTCGCACTGCGCGGTAGGTCATATCTTCGAGGTTACCGATTGGGGTCGGTATGATATAGAGTTTCGGCATAATCTTACAGCAGTTTGCGCGAGAGAAGCTCCATCAGCAACTTCGCTCCCTCGCTATTGGGATTCCAATCAAAATTATCATAGATGAAGAGCATGGCCTCGTCCAGACTCTCGTAGGAGTCCAACACCTCCATTGCCTGCTCATACATACGACTATCGCCACCAAACAAATCCCTCATCAGCAACACTTTGTCGTTGATACTGATGGACTTCATCAGCGAGGTGGTTGCAGCGGCTGCCACGCTTGCCACGTCGGGGGTTTGAGCCACACTCATTGCCTCCGCAAGAGTGGTCTGCTCGCCTCCCAACACATCGGCCAACACCACCGTGCGGATCTCCTCAACCGCGGGGGCGGCAGGCTCCTCTACTATGGGCTCCTCTACTATGGGCTCCTCGGCAGGCTCCTCCACTGCGAGTTCCACTTCAACCTGCTCCTCCTCGATTTCTACAACTACCTCCTCAGCGGGGGCAATCTCCTCCTCATCGAGAGTCATATCCATCTCAAATACAATCTCTTCCTCAATGGGCTCCTCAATGGACTCTTCCTCTACCACGGGCTCTTCCTCAGCGAACTCCTCAACTGCGGGCTCATCCTCGGCGGGTGCCTCAATAATGGGGGTTTCGTCGTCATCGTCGTAGAGCGAAAGGACCCTCTTGTGGTCAATCTTGGCTTTGGGTGCAACGGGCTCCTCAACTACAGGCTCCTCCTCAATTACGAATTCTTCCTCAACTACTGGTTCCTCCTCAACGATGAGTTCCTCGGTAGGCTCCTCAACCTCCTCCTCTATTTCCTCGTCCTCCTCGGTTTCGGGCAACTCCTCCACCTGGTCGATAATCTCCTCAATGAGTTCAATCACCGACTCCTCGATGGGCTCCTCAACTGCGGGCTCCTCGGCAACAACCTGCTCCTCGGCAACAGCAACCGCGATGGGGGCAACCTCCACAATCTCGGGCGCCGACTCCTCTTGCTGGGCGGGCTCTACCGACTGGGCAGGCTCCAAGCCGAGGGTCTGCTCATAGAGTTTGCGCAGTTTTTCCAAGACTATATCACGTTCGATTACCGAGAATTCAACGGCGGGCTGAGCAAGCATTTGCTCCAATTGACTGAGTGTTGTAAGTATATTTTTCATATTAAATCGATTTCTAACCTTCAAAAATACTATTTTTGATTTAAGAAAGCAAATTTTAATGCTATCTTTGCGCCATAAAATGTAAAACTGAAAAAATCTTATGGCATTACAATGCGGCATAGTGGGCCTGCCCAACGTGGGTAAGAGCACCCTTTTCAACTGTTTGTCCAACGCAAAGGCACAGGCAGCAAACTTCCCTTTCTGTACAATCGACCCCAACGTGGGCGTAATCACCGTACCCGACCAGAGGCTTACCAAGCTGGCCGAGATTGACAACCCCAAGAGGGTTATCCCCACAACCATCGAGATTGTGGACATCGCCGGCCTCGTAAAGGGCGCCTCCAAGGGCGAGGGCTTGGGTAATAAATTCCTTGCAAACATTCGCAACACCGACGCTATCATCCACGTTTTGCGCTGCTTTGAGGACGACAACATCACCCACGTCGACGGCTCCGTAAACCCCGTGAGGGACAAGGAGATCATCGACACCGAGCTCCTACTCAAAGACCTCGAAACAATCGAGAGTCGCATCGGTAAGGTGCAGAAGCAGGCCGCCATTGGCGAGAAGGCTGCAAAGCGTCAGTATGAGATTCTCT
>JAFYRC010000028.1 GCA_017547065.1 Tidjanibacter sp. | reverse complement strand
CGGTCCACACCTCGCCATTGGGCACGTGGTGCAGAGCGTGTACGATATCGGTGGCACCTGCCTGGCAAATATCTGCAAGGCTTACGGGGTCGTTGGGACCATACCAACGCCACGACTGTTTCATTTTATACATAGTCTTCTATCGGTTTATGTTAGTAATTTCCGTTTCAACATTAGATGGAGAATGCGTCGAAGCCACCGTCAACAACAGCAACGGTACCGGTTACAGCCTTCGAAGCGTCCGAAGCAAGCCACTGCAAGGTACCTACCAACTCCTCGGGCTCCAAGAAACGGCCGAAGGGAGTGTGGCCCAAGATGGTGTGCGAACGGGGAGTGAGCGAACCATCGGGGTTGGTCAACAGTGCACGGTTCTGGTTGGTCAGCAAGAAACCGGGGGCGATGGCGTTAACCCTCAAACCGCTACCGAACTTGGTTGCCAACTCGGCGCACAAATATTTGGTCCAGTTTACAACAGCTGCTTTTGCTACGCCGTAACCAGCAACGCGGGTCAAAGGACGCAGTGCGCTCTCGCTTGCGAAGTTGATGATCGAACCCTCTTTCTTCTCAACCATAGCTTTGGTGAAGACCATGGTGGGGAGGATAGTACCGTAGAGGTTGAGCTCGGTGCAGAACTTCACAGCGTCAACGTCGAGGTCGAAGATGGTCTGGTCGGGCTGAACGGTAGCCTTGGGCATATTGCCACCGGCAGCATTCAGAAGCACGTCGATGGTGCCATATTTCTCCATAATCTGAGCATAGTTCTCCTCGAGAACAGCCTTGTCGAGTACGTTGGTTGCGAAGAAGCAAGCCTCGCCACCCTCGGCGGTAATCTCTGCGATGATGCCCTCGGCAATCTCGCGAGTGCGCTCCAAGTCGAGCATTACCACTTTTGCACCCTGCTCTGCAAAGTGCCTAACAATGGTCGAGCCAAGGATACCACAGGCACCTGTCATCACAACCACTTTACCTTCTACACTGAATAAGTTTTTCATAACAAAAAGTTGTGTTTTAGTGTTAATTATTGCATTGTTTCTGTCTTTTCACACACTTACGGTCGGTGTTGTTTTTCCACACCGACGCTCCAAATCCACAAAAACCATGTGGACGTGAACAAATGTATATACATTTTTTGAATTTTCAAAAGAAACACCACACAATCAGCCCCAAAGGCCATTATTTGTTCCAAAATCAAACTCTGTTGCGTTCGGAAAAACCCAACAACTCCCACCTTTTAGGCCTACCTGAGCCACCAGTGTGCAAATCACACACAACAAAAAAAAGATGGATTAAAAGGCGTAAAAAAGAAAAAGTGCCCCGCAATCGCTTGCAGAGCACTTCTTTGAGGTGCGAAGCGGAATCGAACCGCTGTAGTAGGTTTTGCAGACCTGTGCCTAGCCCCTCGGCCATCGCACCAACTATTTGTCAATCAGCCACATCAAACATCTCTCGCGCCTTATGTGGTCTGCTTTCGGATGGCAAAATTAACTATTTTATTCCAAACTCCAAATTTTTTTCATACTTTTACGAAATCATTGGTGATTTTTATCGAATATGAACATCTACGACATCGCACTCTCCTTCGTTCAGGGGCTGGGGCTCAAGGGGGCACACCACCTCCTCGACACCTTCGGCTCTGCCGAGGCCATATTCAAGGCTTCGGACGAGGAGTTGATTGGCCGAGCGCTCATAAACAGCAAGGCTATCGTGGATGCAATCCGATCAAAAGAACCCCTGCGCTGTGCGGAGAAGGAGTTGCAGTATGCCCAAAAGCACAATATCACCCCCATTGCCCTCACCGACCCCGCCTATCCCCACACACTCAAAGAGTGTCCCGACGCCCCCATCGTGCTCTACACCATGGGCAACATCGAAGCCCTGCATCGTCCCTCGGTTGCCTTTGTTGGCACCCGACATATGTCGGCCTATGGCCAACGCATCGCCACAAAGATAATCGAGCAGCTTAAAGAACTCTCGCCCGAGGTGTCGATTGTAAGCGGTCTGGCCCTCGGCAACGACGGTAACGCCCACCGTGCAGCACTCGATTGTGGTGCCGCCACCGTTGGTGTCATCGCCAACGCCCTACCCGAAATTGCCCCCGCAACCAATCAGCCATTGGCCGACCGCATACTCCGAAACGGGGGTGCAATTGTGACCGAAATATCCTCGCAACACAAGAATACCGGTAAGTTTTTCCCCTCGCGCAACCGCATAATTGCGGGCCTGTCGAGTGGCACCGTGGTGGTTGAATCGCCCTACAAAGGTGGCTCGCTCCTGACGGCCGACAACGCCTTCGACTATGGACGTGTGGTGATGGCCATCCCCGGTCGCGCCGACGACAAAACATCCTACGGCTCCAACCTTCTCATCAAGCACAACAAGGCCGCAATGGTCTGCTCGGGCGGAGATATTCTCCACGAGCTCGGCTGGGATGTCGAGAGGGTTAAAGGGGTTTCGTATGTACCCAAAGATGAGGCGGTTGAGGTGGTCAATGTGTCGGACGACGAGCGCCGATTGCTGGAGGCTATGCGCCCCGGCGAAGTGATTGACTACGACCTCCTCGTGGAGCGCACCTCGATGTCAGCAGGCGTAGTTTCGGCCCTCATGGTATCGCTCGAATTGTGTGGCCTTGTGCGCCTACTACCGGGCAAGAGATGCGAGAAAATTTAATCCCACCGCAACAGATGACACTCATAGATACACACACCCACATCTACGCCGAGGAGTTCGATGCCGACCGCAACGAGGTGATTGCCCGTGCCACAGAAGCAGGCATTGAGGCCTTCGTGCTACCCGCTATCGACAGCGAGAGCAACGGACGAATGTTTGAGTTGAGCCGCAACCTGCCCAACTCCTATCCCTTCATTGGCCTGCACCCAACATCGGTAAACGACAACCCCCGTTGGCGCGAGGAATTGGCCGAAGTGGAGGCTTTATTAAGGGCTTGCAATGGCGGAGCGTCAACCGCCCCCATTGGCTCGCCCGAGAGGCCCGTGGAGCACTTCTATGGCGTTGGCGAAGTGGGCCTCGATTTCTATTGGAGTACCGATTTCAAAGCCGAACAAACGGAGTGTTTCCGCCGTCAGGTGGAGCTATCCATTGAATTTGACCTGCCGCTCATTGTCCACACCCGCAATGCGTGGGACGAAATGCTCTCCCTATTGGAGGAGTACAAGGGCCAAGCGAGGGGTGTGCTGCACGCCTTTGGCGAGGGGATCGAAATTTATGAGCGCATCAAGGCCCTCGGTGGGTTTGCTGTTGGTATCGGTGGCGTGTCGACCTACAAAAAGAGCGTTTTGGCCGAGAGTATACCACACATCGACCTGGAGGATATCCTCCTCGAAACCGACTCGCCTTACCTCACGCCCGTACCTTTCAGGGGCAAGCGTAACGAGCCGGCCTACACCACCTATATATGTAATCGCGTGGCCGAGCTGAAGGGGGTAAACCCCGAGGTGGTGGCACGACAAACAACCCTCAACGCACGCCGAGTGCTGGGACTACACAAAGTGAACGAATAAAAGATAATATAATAAGGTATGAAAAGATCCGTACTACTCATCTACACGGGAGGTACCATCGGCATGCAGACTGACCCCCACAGTGGTGCACTTGTGCCATTCGACTTTCGCCACATCTACGAGGAGTTTCCCTCGTTGCGTAGGTTGGGCGTGGAGATCGATGTGCTTCCGTTTGACCCCATCGACTCGTCGAACGCTTCGCCCGAGTTGTGGGTGCGCCTCGCCGAGATCATCAAGGAGAACTACACTCGCTTCGATGGTTTTGTTGTGCTCCACGGCACCGACACAATGTCCTACACATCGAGCGCCCTGAGTTTCATGCTCAACAACTTGAACAAACCGGTGGTCTTTACGGGTAGTCAGATCCCCATCGGCGTATTGCGTACCGACGGTAGGGAAAACCTCATCACAGCCATTGAGATTGCCGCCGCCAAGGACCCCAAAGGTAGGGCCGAGGTACCCGAGGTGGCTCTCTACTTCCAGAACCGCCTGTTCCGCGCCAACCGCACCACCAAGCAGAGTGCCGAGGAGTTGAGCGCCTTTGTGTCAAACAACTATCCCCCTCTGGCCGAGGTGGGCGTCAACATCCAGTACAACCGCAGCCTGATTCTGCGCCCTAAGCGCGAGGCCGACTTGGAGATTGACACAAAGTTGTGCGAGGATGTAGCCATCATCAAGATTTTCCCCGGCCTTAACGAGAGGGTGTTCCGCGCAATGCTCAATAGTGGCGTGAAGGGCGTGGTGCTGGAAACCTACGGTGCAGGTAATGCCCCCACGAAGGAGTGGTTTATCGGGGCCCTGCGCGAGGCAATTCAGAGGGGTGTGACGGTTATTAACGTAACTCAATGCTCTGATGGAGAAGTAAATATGGACATCTACGAAACGGGTGTTGCCCTGCAACAAATTGGCGTGATTAGTGGCAGGGATATGACCACCGAGGCCGCCACGGCAAAGATGATGTATGTTTTGGCCCACGAACAGAGCCCCAAACGCATCGCCTCGCTGCTGAAAAAATCCATCTGTGGCGAAATCGGAAAATAAATTTTCTTGAAATTACCAAAATTATTCTTATCTTGCGCCCGATTTTGCGCACAAAAGTTGTGTTGTGCGGCAAAAACAAGGAGAGATGTCCGAGTGGTTTAAGGAGCGCGCCTGGAAAGTGCGTATACCTCAAAAGGGTATCGGGGGTTCGAATCCCCCTCTCTCCGCCAAGAGTGCAAAGTTAAGAGTGCCAAGTAGTTATGGCAATATTGACGGAGCGCCACAAGGAGGAAGCGCAGGTGATGAACGTGCGTTTTAATATGTAAAGATGGACGTGATAAGCGTGCATCTTTTTAGATTGGAAAGATGGCAGAGTGGTCGAATGCGGCGGTCTTGAAAACCGTTGAACGGCGACGTTCCGGGGGTTCGAATCCCTCTCTTTCCGCAAAATAGCAAGAAAATGCTGGGATTCGATGAAAATCGAAGCTTTTTTTGTGCCGAAACGCCCAAGACAAACCTGTTTGTGCGAGGGCGGG
>JAFYRC010000027.1 GCA_017547065.1 Tidjanibacter sp. | reverse complement strand
TTGACCGAGAAAATGGCCGGTCAGGGCGAGACTCTCGGTCAGTACGGATTTATTGTTGACCGCAGGGCTAACAAGTTGGAGATTCGCAAAGCCGTAGAGTAGATGTACAACGTCGTAGTTGAGAGCGTAAACACCATTAACGAGAAAGGTAAGCTGAAAGCACGCTACACCAAAGCTGGTTACTTGGTAGGTCGCACCAACGCAGTCAAGAAAGCAATCGTAACCCTCAAAGAGGGCGACAAAATTGATTTTTACAGTAATATCTAATAAGAGATGGCAGTAAAAAAGTTTAACCCCGTAACCCCGGGAACAAGGCATAAAATCGCAGGCACCTTTGCGGATATTACTTGCAGTGTGCCTGAGAAATCGTTGCTCGAGCCTAAGAAGAGCAGCGGTGGTCGTAACCACGCCGGTAAGATGACCGTGCGCTACATTGGTGGCGGCCACAAACAGATGTATCGTGTTGTTGATTTCAAGCGTGCTAAAGATGGTATGGCTGCAACCGTAGCAACCATCGAGTACGATCCTAACCGTTCGGCTCGCATCGCGTTGATCGTGTATGCAGACGGTTCGAAGAGCTATATCTTGGCTCCCAACGGCTTGAAAGTAGGTCAGACCGTAATGAGCGGCGAGGGTGTTGCACCCGAGGTAGGTAACACTTTGCTCCTTGCAAATATTCCCCTTGGTACCATTATCCACGCAATCGAACTCTACCCCGGCCAGGGCGCAGTTTTGGCTCGCGAGGGTAAATATGCTATTATTAAACTTCCTTCGGGCGAGACTCGTATGGTTCTCTGCACTTGCCGTGCAACCATCGGTGCCGTATCGAATCCTGACCACAGTCTGGAGCAGCACGGTAAGGCCGGTAGGAAACGTTGGTTGGGTCGCAGGCCTCACAACCGTGGTGTAACCATGAACCCTGTTGATCACCCCATGGGTGGTGGTGAAGGTCGTTCAAGCGGTGGTCACCCCCGTTCGCGCAAAGGTCTGTTGGCTAAAGGTTACAAAACTCGTAATCCTAAGAAGACAACCAGCAAATTCATTATCTCAAAGAAATCAAAATAATAAAATAGTACCATAATGAGTCGTTCACTTAAAAAAGGACCGTTCATTGAGCCTAAACTCGAGCAGAGGGTAATCGCTCAGAACGAGAGCAATCAGAAGACCGTTATTAAGACTTGGTCGAGGGCAAGCATGATTTCGCCCGACTTCGTAGGTCAGACAATTGCTGTACACAACGGTAACAAGTTTATACCGGTATATGTAACTGAAAATATGGTAGGCCACAAACTTGGAGAGTTCGCTCCTACGCGCACCTTCCGCGGCCACGCCGGCAACCGTAAAAAATAATTAGGAAATGGGAGCTAGAAAATATCAAATGGCCGAGCAGATGAAGGCCGCAAAGAAGCAGGTGGCAGTAGCCTCGCTGCGTGATTGCCCTACCTCTCCCCGCAAAATGCGCATCGTTGCTGACACTGTTCGCGGCGTTGAGGTAAACAAAGCATTGGCACTCCTTCGTTACTCGAAGAAAGAGGCTTCAATCAGGTTGGAGAAACTTCTTCGTTCCGCAATCGCCAACTGGGAGGCAAAGAACCCCGGCGAGCGTTTGGAGGATACCAAACTCTGTGTTAAGGAGATTAGGGTTGACGGTGGCCGTATGCTGAAACGCATTCAGCCCGCCCCCCAGGGCCGTGCTCACCGCATTCGTAAACGTTCGAACCACGTTACGATTATTGTAGATAAAATGGTAGAAACTAAAGCAGCAGAGTAAGAGATGGGACAGAAAGTTAATCCAATAGCAAACCGTCTTGGTATCATTCGTGGTTGGGATTCCAACTGGTACGGCGGTAAAGATTTTTCAACCCGTTTGGTTGAGGATGCTAAAATTCGCGAGTATCTGAACGCCCGTCTTGCCAAAGCAAGCATCTCGAAGATCATCATCGAGCGTACTTTGAAACTCGTAACCGTAACCATCAGCACCGCTCGTCCCGGTTTGATTATCGGTAAAGGTGGTCAGGAGGTTGACAAACTGAAAGAGGAGTTGAAGAAGTTGACCGGCAAAGAGGTTCAGATCAACATCTTTGAGGTTAAACGCCCCGAGATTGATGCTGTAATCGTTGCCAACAACTTGGCTCGCCAGTTGGAAGGCCGTGTATCGTATCGTCGTGCCATCAAAACCACTATCGCATCGACCATGCGTATGGGTGCTGAGGGTATCAAGATCCAGATCAGCGGTCGTATCGGTGGCGCCGAGATGGCTCGTAGCGAGACCTACAAAGAGGGCCGTATTCCCTTGCACACCTTCCGTGCAGACGTGGACTACTGCTTGGCAGAGGCTCTGACCAAAGTAGGTATTCTTGGTGTTAAGGTGTGGATCTGCGTAGGTGAGGTTTACGCAAAACGTGACCTCTTCGAGATCGCAGGCGCATCGTCAGTAGCAGGTCCTGCCCAGAGCGAGCAGCGTGGTGGCAAACCCCGCGGCGACCGCAAGCGCAGGAGGAATAATAACAACAAATAAGAACACTTCTAAATAAGATAAGACAATGTTACAACCAAAAAGGACAAAATTTAGAAGAATGCAGAAAGGACGCATGAAGGGTCTTGCACAGCGTGGCAACCAGCTTGCGTTCGGTTCGTTCGGCCTCAAAGCAATGGACTCGACCTGGATCACCGGTCGTCAGATTGAGGCAGCCCGTCATGCTATCGTGCGTTATATGAAACGTGAGGGTCAGATTTGGATCCGAATCTTCCCCGATAAGCCCATCACCAAGAAACCCGCTGAGGTTCGTATGGGTAAAGGTAAAGGTAACCCTGAGGGTTATGTAGCACCTGTAACTCCCGGTCGTATTATGTTTGAGATCGAGGGTGTACCCTTCGAGGTAGCAAAAGAGGCATTGCGTCTTGGCGCCCAGAAGTTGCCCATCGAGACCAAGTTCATCATCCGTAGGGACTATGTTGAATAACCTTTAAAAGACAAGAAGAAGTATGAAAACAGCAGAAATCAAAGAGATGGCGGTTGCCGACTTGGTAGAGCGCCTCGAAGCTGAGCAGGCTAAGCTTGCCACCTTGAAGGTTAATCACGCAGTATCGCCCGTTGAGGACACTACCGTAATTAAGAAAGCTCGCAGAGACATCGCTCGTATGCAGACTGTACTGCACCAGAAAACCACTAAATGTTAATTACCGCTATGGAAAGAAATCTTAGGAAAGAGAGAATCGGTGTAGTAGTCAGCAATAAGATGGAGAAATCCATTGTCGTTGCAGTTCACCGCAAGGTAAAACACCCTATCTATGGTAAGTTCGTTAACAAAACCACTCGTTTTGTGGCAGAGGACGAGCAGAACACCTGCAACGAGGGCGACACCGTTAAGATTATGGAGACGCGACCTCTGAGCAAGACTAAGCGTTGGAGATTAGTAGAAATTATTGAAAGAGCTAAATAGTCATGATACAACAGGAAAGCAGATTGGTAGTAGCTGACAACAGCGGCGCAAAGGAGGTACTTTGCATCCGTGTTTTGGGCGGTACCAAGAAGAAGTATGCCTCGATTGGCGACAAAATCGTTGTAACCGTGAAGAGCGCAACCCCTTCTGGCGACGTTAAGAAGGGTACCGTATCGAAAGCGGTTGTAGTTAGAACAAAGAAGGAGATTCGTCGTGCTAACGGTTCGTACATTCGTTTCGACGACAACGCCGTAGTGCTTCTGAATGGCCAGGGTGAGATGCGTGGTACTCGTATCTTTGGTCCCGTTGCTCGTGAGTTGCGCGACCAGTATATGAAAATCATCTCGCTTGCACCCGAAGTATTGTAATCTTAAATACACATTTGGATCAGTATGAAATTACATATCAAAAAAGGTGATACCGTTTACGTTATCGCAGGCGGTAGCAAGAGCAAAGAGAAAACTGGTCGTGTACTTGAGGTAGATCCCAAAAATCAGCGCGCAATCGTTGAGGGTTTCAACATCATCAAGAAACACACCAAACCCAGCGCCAAGAACACCCAGGGCGGAATCGTAGAGCAGGAGGCTCCTATTCACATTTCGAACCTTATGTTGGCAGACCCCAAGACCGGCAAACCCACCAGGATTGGCCGCAAAGAGGGTGAGAATGGCAAACTTGTACGTTACGCTAAAAAATCAGGAGAGGAGATTAAATAATGGCTTACATTCCAACACTTAAGACCACTTATAAGGAGCAGATCGTACCTGCCCTTATGAAAGAATTTGGTTACAAGAGCATTATGCAGGTACCCAAATTGCAGAAAATCGTTATCAACGAGGGCGTTGGCGAGGCAGTAGCTGATAAGAAACTCATTGAGATTGCTCAGGAGGAGCTTACCATCATCGCTGGTCAGAAGGCCGTTCAGACTCGCTCGCGTAAGGATATTTCGAACTTCAAACTTCGTAAAGGTATGCCCATCGGCGTATGCGTTACCCTCCGTGGCGAGCGCATGTACGAGTTCTTGGAGCGTCTGATTGCAGTTGCTCTTCCTCGTATCCGCGACTTCAAGGGTATCAACGAGAAGTTTGACGGTAGGGGTAACTACACCCTCGGTATCAAGGAGCAGATCATCTTCCCCGAGATCGATATCGACAAGATCAACAAGATCCTCGGTATGGAGATTTGCTTTGTAACAACTGCCAAAACCGATGAGGAGGGTTACGCTCTTCTCCGCGAGTTCGGCTTACCTTTCAAAAACGCTAAAAAAGCATAAGAGTTATGGCAAAAGAATCAATGAAAGCTCGCGAGGTTAAGCGTGTTAAACTCGCAAACCGCTATGCTGCAAAGCGTGAGGCTATCGCAGCTGCTGTTAAGGCAGGTGAGATGAACGAGATGGAGGATTGGCAGGCACTCTCGAAGTTGCCCCGCAACTCAAACCCCATCCGTCATCATAACCGCTGCAAGATCACGGGTCGTCC
>JAFYRC010000226.1 GCA_017547065.1 Tidjanibacter sp. | reverse complement strand
GTCGTAGTGGAGCCTTGCTTCGAGGAGGTAGTCCTCGGTGTAGGCGATGTAACCAAGCAGGTATTTTGCGTGGTCAGCACGCTTATTGGTCGGCTCAACACGGCCAAGCATATCACGAGCTGTGGCATTGTCGCCCACCTTGTGGGCCGCAAAGCCATATTCGAAGCACCACTCCTCCCTCTGCTGTGCCGAGAGTCGCTCAGTGTCCACCGCGGCGAAGTTGTCCACCGCCCTCTGCCAGCACTCCAACTCAAAGAACTCTCGAGCGAGCGCATAGCGTGCCTCTTCGGCACGGTTGGAGTTGGGATAGGTGGCCAGAAAACCTCCCAGCGCCACAGTATCACGCCCGAGAGCCGCCTGCGACATTGCCTCCCAATAGGCCACGCTCTCCACATCGAGGGCATGGTGGTGGTTCACATTGGAAGCCTTCGCTTTGGCCTTGCGAGCTTCTAGCAGCGAGGCTCGGTAGTGGCCCTGCTTATATAGTTTTTCGGCACGGGTAGCGTAGTTGTCCACACTCACCGTTTGTGCCGTGGCGGTGCCGAGAGCTCCTGCAAGGAGCGCCCACACTGCAATCACCATCCTACAATTTTTCTTCATACTATTTTTATTCGTTTTTTCTTCCAACCCCTTCGGGTTGCCAAAGAGAAATCAAAGTCGGATTTTCTTCTCAATCACTCCATCGCGGAGCCACACAACGCCAATGGGCGCACGCACCACCACTTGGAGGGTTGTGATATCGAGGTTTACCACCTCCACACCCATAACATCCACACCCATGCGGGCAAGTTCCTCGGTAGCCTCGGCAATCTCCGTAGCGGTTACAACCACAACTCTCTCGCCCCTGCCGTGGGCCTCCGAGATGACATTTGCGATGCGTTCCCACTCCCTCGGGCTAACCCTCTCGGTGAGCTGCACACACAGCAGCACTGTTGTTCCCTCAAACTCCACAATGTCGGCAGTCATATCGCCCTGCTCGTCGGTGAGCACAAAGTCGCGCCCCGTAACGGCCACCCTATCCTCGGCAGCCTCCGAGCCCTCCATTTCTAAAAAGTTCCACACACTCTCGTCCCACCACGTTGGGTCATTCACGTCGAAGTGTTCCACCTCGCCGGTGACCACGTTGCGGCACACCACACGGCCCACTTCACTCTGCTGGGCCTCCTGCTCGCCCATCACCAGGGCCCTCAGGTCGACGCCCTCGCCAAAGGGGAATTTTTCCACCAGAGGCAGACAGAGGAGGTTGTAGAGCGCAAAGGCAACCGTAGCCATAAATGCCACAATCGCACACACGTTGCCCCATTTTGTCCCATTTCCCCTACCGAGCACAGCCCAGCTCACAGCCGAGCCACCCAGCAGGGCAACATTTTTCCAGAAAGTCTGCCAATTGGTGAGTACCACCACGTCGCCAAAGCAGCCGCAGTCGCCAATGGGATTACCCACCGCCAACCACAGCGTCAGTGCCGTGTAGAAGAGGTTGAATGCCACAACCACGGGCAGCACAACCCTCGGCCACGCTCCCACCACGAGAGCCACACCGAGTGCTACCTCCACACTCACCAGCGCCACGCACATAGCCCCACTCAACGGGCCGAGCCACTCGATGCCGAGCGCGTGGAGATACTCCCCGATTTTCAGCACCGTGCCATAGGGGTCGGCGGCCTTCACCACACCCGAAAATACAAACACCACACCCACCGCTATACGCAGCAGGAGTGCTATCCATTTGGACGAGGCAAGATATGTTTTCATTCTACGCTCCATTCTTGTTTGAACTTTTTTTATAAAAAAGCGACGCAAAAAACTTTTGGGTCACTCCCCCGCAAGTGCATATCGTGCCGCAGATGCAAGGCTTGCGACGGGCGAAGATGCGCAGTTTGCTTCTCGCAAATGAGCAATCCGAGCCCAAGCGTAACGCAGCAGATGCGGTGCGAGATGTGCTCGCGCTACAAGAGAGGTTTTACAAATGCACTAATGCGCTCAAAAATTGCCTCCGGCGAAGCCATACCTCCACCATTGGCTGAGCAATCCACCACGCGGAAGTTGGGGTCCTTCTCGGCAGCTGCCAGGTAGACCTCCCTCACCCTACGTTGCAGGTCGAGCGACTTCTCGTGGATGTCCTGTGCGCCCCCGAGGTAGTCCCTGTCGGCACCCTCGCGAGCAGCCGTCAGCTTGGCCTCCGTAAAGGCAAAGGGCACATCAAGGAAGAGCGACAGCGTGGGGCGAGGAATCGCAAATTCCTCAAACTCGGTGTGCAAAATCCAATCCATCAGTTCGTCGCGTTTCTCCTCACTGTCCACCTTGGCACACTGGTAGCCAATGTTGGAGTAGACATAGCGGTCGCAGATGACACACTTGCCATCCTCCATCCAGCCGCGGATAAGTTTGGCCGCGTCGGCCCTATCACCCGCATAGAGGAGTGCCACAAGGTAGGGGTTAACCTGCTCCACCGACCCGAATTCGCCCCTCAGGAAGCGTGCAATCAGGTCGCCATAGATGGGTGCATCAAACCTTGGAAAGTGGAGGTACTCACACTCCCAACCCGCCTGTTCCACCATCTCTCGCAGGAGTTTTATCTGTGTCGATTTACCGGCTCCATCCAAGCCTTCCAATACTATAAACATACTTTCGAAATTGAGAATTGAAAATTGAGAATTGAGAATTGAGTTACACACCACCTTATGGTCTTGCATTTAGCACTCCTCCCCTACGAAAGGGGAGGCCGGGAGGGGTGGTCGAAATTGCCACTCGCCGAAAGGCGAAACCCAGCGTTCGGCTATGTCTTAACAGTAAGGTGCACATTGAGAATTGAGAATTGAGAATTGAGAAATTATTTCAACATCCTAATTGCTTTCTTTACTGCGGCTACAAACGTGTCGACCTCCTCGGCGGTGTTGTAGAGCGCAAAGGAGGCTCGGGCCATACCCTGCACGCCATAGTGGGCCATCACGGGGTCGGCGCAGTGTGCGCCCGTGCGAATGGCCACGCCACTCCTATCAAGCACCGAGCCGAGGTCGAAGTTGTGCACGCCCTCCACGTTGAAGCTCACGATGCTACACTTATCCTCCGTGGTGCCATAAATGCGCAGTCCCTCAACCTTACCAAGCTCCTCGGTGGCATACTCCAAGAGGGCTTTTTCGTGGGCCAGAACGCCCTGGCGGTCGAGTGTACGCAGAAATTTGATAGCCTCCGCAAGGCCGATGGCGTCGATATAGTTGGCCGTGCCCGCCTCAAATTTGAGAGGCAGGTCGGCATAGGTGGTCTTCTCGAAGGTCACCTTGCGCACCATATCGCCACCGCCCAAGAATGGGGGCATAGCCTCCAAGAGTTCTCTGCGGCCATAGAGCACGCCCACGCCATTGGGGCCATAGAGTTTGTGGCTCGAGAAGGCATAGAAGTCGCAGCCGAGCTCCCTCACGTTCACCTCGCTGTGCACGAAGCCCTGGCAGCCGTCCACCAGCACCACAGCACCCACAGCGTGGGCCTTCTCCACAATGGGTTTCAGGTTAGGCATAGTGCCCAACGTATTGCTCGCCTGGGTGATGGCCACCATCTTGGTGCGTCCGTCAAGCAGGCCGTCGAGTTCCTCCATTTTGAGTGCGCCCTCGTCGTCGAAGCGCAGCACCCTCAACTCGGCACCCACGCGCTCACAAAGCATCTGCCAGGGCACAATGTTGGAGTGGTGTTCCATCTCGCTAACGACCACATTGTCGCCCTCGCCCACGAACTTACCGCCCCACGCCCAAGCCACGGTATTGATACTTGCCGTAGCACCGGCCGTGAATACCACCTCGCCCACGTCGGGTGTGCCGAGTGCTTCGGCCACCGTCTTGCGGGCATCCTCATAGAATGCCGTGCAACGCTCCGAGAGGAAGTGTACGCCACGGTGAATGTTGGCGTTCTCCTCGCGGTAGAGCCTTGCAACGGTATCGATCACGGTACGGGGTTTCTGGGCCGTAGCGGCATTGTCGAGGTAAACGAGTGGCTTACCATAAACCTCCCTGCCGAGTATCGGAAACTCGCCTCGTATTTTTTCTACTTCAAACATTTTTGTTGTCTACCGTCGACCGACAACCGTCAACCGACTTTTTTCTCCAATAGGGTTTATAGGACTTATACGACCTATCAAAAAATTACTCTTTACTAACTACTAGTTACTAGTTGCTAGTTACTAGTTATTCACTAATCTTCAGCTTCTCCTCAAACTCCGCCCTCAGGGCTTCATCGTCGATTCTATCGAGAATCTCCCTCACGAAGCCACCGAGTTGCAACTTGCGGGCAGCCTCCTCCGAGAGGCCACGCTGGCGCATATAGTAGATCTGCTCCTCGTTCATCTGACCGACCGTTGCACCGTGCGAGCACTTCACATCGTCGGCATAGATCTCGAGTTGGGGAAGGGTCTGAATGCGTGCCGTGGGTGCAAGGAGCACATTGCGGCTCTGCTGATAGGCCTCGGTCTTCGGTGCAAAGGGGGCCACATACACAAGGCCCTCGAAGAGTCCGTAGCCATTGCCGTTGGCGATGCCACGCACCTGCTGGTTGCTGTGGCAGTTTGGTGCGAGGTGGAACATCCGGGTGTTCACCTTCACCTTGCTATCGCCCTCTGCGACCATCACGCCATAGATCTCCGCCGAAGCGCCCTCACCACAGAATACGACCAAGTACTCGTAGGCAACATCCTCCTCGGGAGCAGCCGCAAAGACCACCTTCACGCTTGCGCCCTCCGCAAGGTGCACACTCACGCCGTGGCAACCCTTGGTGCAGAGTTGGTAGATCTCCATGCTCTCGCCCGCAGCGACCTCCCAGCTGCTGCAGCAATCCTCCTCTCGCAAAACTATCTTCATATTTTTCATAACGCTTTTCAAATTTCAATTTTGAATTATGAATTTTGAATTATGAATTACTCTTTATAGTCTGCGATGAGCCAATCGTAGCCCTCCTTCTCGAGTTTCAGAGCGAGCTCCTTACCACCCGAGTAGATGATGCGGCCCTTATAGAGGACGTGCACAAAGTCGGGCTGGATGTAGTCCAAGAGGCGCTGGTAGTGGGTGATGAGCACCGTGGCATTATTCTCCGAGCGGAGGCGGTTAACACCCGTAGCCACAATTCTCAGAGCGTCGATATCCAGACCACTATCCGTTTCGTCCAACACCGAGAGCCTGGGCTCCAGCATTGCCATCTGGAAAATCTCGTTTTTCTTCTTCTCGCCACCCGAGAAACCCTCGTTCACGGCACGGCTCATCAACTTGGCATCGAGTTCCACCACTGCGGCCTTCTCCCTCATATATTTGAGCATCTGTCCTGCGGTGAGGGGCTCCAAGCCCTGGGCCTTCCTACGCTCGGCCACGGCGAGTTTCATAAAGTTGGCCATGCTCACACCGGGAATCTCCACGGGGTACTGGAAGCCGAGGAACAAGCCCTTGCGAGCCCTCTCCTCAATGCTCAACTCCAAGAGGTCCTCGCCCTCATACTCCACAGAGCCCTCCGTTACGGTAAACTTCTCGTTGCCGGCCAACACCGATGCGAAGGTACTCTTACCCGATCCATTGGGGCCCATAATGGCGTGTACCTCGCCGGCTTTAACCTCAAAGTTGATGCCCTTCAAAATCTCTTTGCCATCAACTGTTGCGTGTAAATTCTTAACTTTAAGCATATCTTTTTTTC
>JAFYRC010000225.1 GCA_017547065.1 Tidjanibacter sp. | reverse complement strand
TTGCTATTGCCCAATTGAATTATTCAGTCGGTGGTTTTGAGCACAACAAAATCAAAATTATCGACGCCATCGCCAGAGCAAAAAATGAGGGTGCCGACCTCGTGGTGTTCGCCGAGAATGCCATCAGTGGTCTGCCCGCAGCATCGCTCCTCGCTCGTTACAACTTCCTCGATCAGGCCGAAGAGACACTTGTTGAGATCGCCGCATTCTGCGACGACATTGCCGTGCTCGTGGGTCTGCCCATTATGCAGGACGGAGGTACCTACAGCGCTGCTGCCTACATCAAGAATCGCAAAATCCTGCGTTACATAACCAAGAAAAACAAAGCAGCCGACGTGGATGTTGCCTACATCCGTTCCGGTAAGGGTTGTGAGCACATCAAGCTTGCCGGTGAGAAGGTGGCGGTGGTGCTCGGTGCCGACCTCTACCACGAGGCCGCCTATTCCGACGCCGACGTGGTGGTTGTGCTTGGTGCCGACCGCTATTCACAGGGACGCATCGACCGTCGCTATGAAATGCTCTCACAGAAGGCCTACGTTGCCGATGCAACCCTTGTGTATGTAAACCAGGTGGGTGGCTCGGAGGGTATTGTCTTCGACGGCTCCTCGGCGGTGTTCAACCCCAAGGGTAAGGCTGTGTCGTTGCTGAGTAGTTTCGTGGAGGAGGTTGCCTTTGTGAACACCACGGCTGAGAATGCAGAGATAGAGATTCCCTATCAGGACAAAATCGCCAACGTGCGCAGTGCGCTCCGCTTGGCCATTAGCGACTACTTCGACAAAAATAACCTCACGAAGGCCTGTTTGGTGCTTTCGGGCGGTATCGACTCGTCGGTGGCAGCCGTGATGTTGGTGGACGCTCTGGGTGCCGATAGGGTTGTGGCCCTTCAGATGCCTACGAAATTCTCCAACGACCACTCGGCAACCGACGCCGAAGAGTTGGCAGGTAGGCTTGGCATTGAGTTGGTAACAGTGCCCCTGAATGAGATTTACCGCTGTAGTTTCGACACCATCGTTGGTGCCATTGGCGAGCCCGACTCGCAGCGCTTGGAGGACAACTTCCGTATGCGCCTGCGTACCTCGCTCCTTATGGCTGTGTGCGAGAAGAGGAATCTTGTGCCCATCAACTCGGCCAACAAGACCGAGATGGCTATCGGTGCGCTCACCCTCTATGGTGACACCGCCGGTGCTATTAGCCTTTTGGGCGACCTCTATAAGAGTGATGTCTTCGCTCTTGCTCGTCACCTCAATGCTCGTGAGGATATCATCCCCGAAAATATTATGCTCAAGAATCCCTCGGCAGGTCTTCACTTGGAGGGCGACGAGGAGCTTCTCTCCTACGAGGAGATTGATGCTATCCTCTACCGCTTGTTGGAGCGTTGGCAGAGTAGGGACGAGATTATCGAGGCAGGCTTCGAGGAGGAGATTGTGGATAAGGTGCGTAAGATGATGTATGGCGCGCTGAACCACATCTATCAGTTCTGCCCCGTGGTGGCACTCTCCACAATGCCTTTGGACAAGAGTTATGTTGATCTGCCCAAGGGCCAGTAGTTACAAGAAAAGATAGAAGAGATATGGCAAAGATAATGGAACACGAGGCCGAAATCGTTGAGATTTGTGCCGAGGAGAAGCGCATCGAGGCAGAGATGATTGTCAGCAGTGCGTGTGGTGCTTGCAAAGCCAAAGAGATTTGTGGCAAGAGCGAGAGCCAGCGCCGTAGGGTGACAATCTACAACGACAACCCCGAACGCTATCAGGTGGGCCAGCAGATTACGGTCTACATTGAGGAGGTTATGGGCATCAAGGCCGTGGCTTATTCCTACATTGCACCCTTCCTGCTGATGTTGTTGGTGCTGTTTGTGACCAATCCTTTGGGCGAGTTGGTGTCGGGACTCTCGGCGCTGGGTGCGTGTGCACTCTACTATGTGGTGTTGGCTTTCTTCCGCAAGAGGCTCGAGAAGGTGATAGTTTTCAGGATCAAGCCCCCGTACTTGTCGTAAATGATCGAGAAACAATACAATAAACAAAACTAACTTTATAACAAAAAAAACTAATCTGTAATGGGAAATTTGTTGTATACCGTGTTGGTTATCAGTGGACTTGGAGCACTGCTTGCAATGCTACTGTTTCTGGTAGCCAAGAAATTCAAGGTAGAGGAAGACCCCAGAATTGATGAGGTCGAGAAGATGTTGCCCGGAGCAAATTGCGGTGGCTGTGGTTTT
>JAFYRC010000026.1 GCA_017547065.1 Tidjanibacter sp. | reverse complement strand
TAGGTGTCCCAAGTGGAAGCGAAGGAGGGAACCTTGAGCTCAATGGATTTGTAGGCGGGGCTACAAGTCAGGCGGTAGAGTGCCTGGCCGTTGGATACGGCGTCACTATCGTAGAAATCCTCACCTGCCTTGATACGCTCCAATTTGGCACCCGCTGCGAGAGCTGCCTGGGGATTGACAAACTGAATGGGATCCTCCAAACCTGCATAGGGGTCAAGCGTGGGATCCAATACGCAGTGGAGCAGAGCGAAGGCAGTGCCCGACTCGTCGTAGAACACGAAGGTTGCCTCGTTGCCACCATTAGCCGTGGGCTGTGTGTTGGGGAAGAGCTCTTTGACCTCCTCGCCCTCGTCGGCTCTGGTGCTCACACTGTTTTTGAGCCTCATGGTTACACGGTAGAGTGTACCATCGGGGTGGGTAACCTCGCTGGGAGAGATGCCAATCCAGCAGTTCTCCACGTCATACTTACCCTGTGGACCATAGATCTCATAGCTGGTATACTGGTTGCCAAAGAGCAGGTCAGTACCGGCGTCGTTGCTGTTGTAGGTCAGCAGGTAGCCATTGGGCACCGAGGTCCACTTGCCACCACCGGGATACTTGTCGCTCGAAATCTCCTCGAAGCTACCGCCCGAAGCCCTCATTGCGTCGATGCTCTCAACATCAATGGCTTTGAGTACCTCATCGGCCGTACCGGCTTGGGTAATGGTCGTAACAATATATTGTTTATACTCCTCTACGATGTCGCTATTGTCGCTCAACACAAGTGCAGTTTCGTCTGCAATGCTCTGGGCAACAGCGGTAGGGATGAGCAGGAGCACACACTTACGTGCAGTGGGGTAGGAGGAGGGCTCCGATGTAATGGTCAGCGTACGCTCCCACACGCCAGCTTCGGCATTAGCACCCTCAGCGTAGTCGTCCATGGTGATGGTGAGCCAGCTGGAATAGTCGGTGTCGTTGGCCACCCAGTAGCGTCCGTTGTAGTGGGTGAGCTTATACATCCTAACTGCGTCGTAGGGGGAAACCAGCGAGCCCGATACGCTCTCCACGTAGGTGTAGCTGCTAGCCTGGTAGTATTGACCCTCGACGTTGAACTTCAACTCCTCGCCGAGCGACCAGGTCAGAACGTCGCGGCAACCCTCCAAGTGGAGGTTGAAGGAGTTTACAATCAGTTTATCCTCCGCATTGATGGTACCGTCGCCATTGGTGTCGGACGACATATCGCACAGATCCAGTGTGTAGTCGGTTGCATTCAAGGGCCACTTCGACTCGTCCACGCGGATGAAGATCTCGGTAATTCCGGCCTCACCGCCGACAACATCGTTGGTGATCATCCACTCGGGCATGCCCAGCAGTGTCCAGTTGAAGTTGGCGTCCACCTTGATGCGCTGCATCCACTGCGAGTTGTTCCACACCATGTCAACCTTCGACACACTACCTTCGTTGTAGAGCCAGTTGCCATTTTCGTCCTGCGCAAAGGCCTCCTCCTCGGCGTTGTAGCCCACGGTGTAGACATCTGCACGGCGCTGCAATTTCTCCTTGGTGATTTTAGCCACAACTTGTGTCTGTCCGGCCATGGTGAGGGTAATCTCACAAGTGCGCGAGGTGTTGAAATCAACCTGATCCACAACGGCTACACTAATCTCGTGTTTACCTGCCGAGCCACGCTGTACAAGATCCTCTTTACCGTTGGTGAGGATGAGTTTGAAGTATGCGAACTGCTCGGAAGGGATGTTTACTTTCCAATCCATGTTGGGTTCGATGGTAAACTTGAAGACCTCGCCGGCCTCCACACTTGCCTCCACAACATTCGCAGGGAACTGGGGCAAGATTACCTCCGGCTCGGGTTGGCAGGCGGTCATTGTGAGTGCAACAAGGGTTGCAGCCATCACGCCTTTAAGTATGTTGTTTATGCTTTTCATAATTCAATCCTTATTCTTTCACTCTTATCAGTTGGTTCATTACAAACCCTCGTTGCGGAGTTCCTCGGCCTCGGCGTCGCTAACCCACTCGATCACATTGTAGAAGTGGCCGATGGTACCGATGGGGGTGCCTATATTCTCAACGTAGGCATGCAACCACACAACTGCAAACTTCTGGCACGAGTTGAAATACGATTCGGCATTGCGGCTGTGTTCCACCAACACCTTGTTGTCGCCATAGGCATAGCCGAAAATGGACTTCTCGTCGCTAACAACCTGTGGTTGGAGGGTGATGAGTGGCTGCTCGGGTTTCTCGGTGCTGAAATCGATAGCCACATCGTAGCCGTCATAGAGGAAGTCCTCCAAGATTACCGAGTTGGGACGTGTGGGGTGGGCCACAGCGCGCACCAAACGCTCGTAGGAGAGGTTCTCGCCGGGGTAGCTGTAAATCAGCAGCGACGATACCAAGCACCAACCCGTGAAGTCATCCCTCACAAAGGGGCAACTCTTGTAGATGGTCACCTTCGAGGTGTTGTTCTCCTCATAGAGATCCCACTGCAACTCCTCGGGCATAACCAATTTGAGGATGAAGCCGAGTGAGTCGGTGGGCTGAATGTTGTCGTAGTATCCTTTGATTTTCACCTCAGTGGTCCTCTCGCCGGCGGGGATGGTGATGCTGTTGGAGAGCAAGCGGTAGTGTACGCCCTCGATAGCATTACTTCCCTTGTCCACAATCTCCACACCAAAGGTACGGTCCTTTGTGGAGGCGTTGGTTGCGCCCACCTGAATGGTGAAATAGTCCTGGTCTTGAAGCACAAGCTTCTCTTGCTCGGCCTCGGTGAACATCACATAGTTCCTATCTTCGTAGGTGATGTATTGCTCATTGCAGGCAAACAGACTCACCATGAGTGCTGTTGCTGCCAGTGTGTATAGTGTTCTTTTCATCTCTCTTCCTTATTTCAGCCTGTTTTGTACAACTTCGGAACCGGGAGCCTCAATCTCGTGCTGGGGGATTGGCCACACAAACAAGGGGTGGTCGGCCCTAACGGAGAGCGAGCTACCCTCCTCCAACGAGTTGGTCTGAGGGGTGCGGGTAAAGCCCTCGCCATTGCGGTAGAGGTTGCCCCAACGTTTGATGTCTTGCAGACGGTGTCCCTCCATGAAGAGTTCCCTAACCCTCTCCTCGGCAATCTGCTCGATGAAATTATCGGCCGAGAGGCTCATATTACCACCGCTCGAAAAACGAGTGCTGCGCAGAGTGGTAAGATCCTTCGACGCGAGCGAGTAGTTGGGGGTAGCCTGACGGCAATATGCCTCTGCACGAATCAGATACTGCTCGGCCAAACGGAATGGCTTGGGCATCGAAATGTGGTAGATATAGCTGCCGATAAAGTTCTGGTTGCCATAGTATTTCACCAACAAGGGCCATGTAAGACCGTGGCTATAACCCGTGGGGAGCGTTGCAAAGTAGCTGTCGTAGCGCAAGTCGCTCGCCGAATAGAGGTTCAGTGCCCACTGTGCAGGCACATAGTCGGGATAGTAGTAGGCGTAGTCGGTGGTAAAGTTCAGGAAACTCTGACCGAGCGCACCGCCAAGCGAGTTGATGGTGAAGCCTACTTCCCAGAGGATCTCGGTTGCCAAGTCGTAGTTCCACATGTAGTCGAAGTAGGACATCGAACTTGTGTAAGCCTCATTAGCTGCCGAAAGGTCGTAGGACTTCGAGTTGATCACCTTGGTGGAGTGCTCAATGGCCGACTGCCAATCCTGCATGTAGAGCGCAACCCTTGCGTGGAGTGCGTGGGCTACGGCGTTGGTCATATAGTAGCTACTGTATGTGTCGTAATCGGGGTCGAGGAGCTCCTCTGCCTTCGCCAAGTCGGAGAGGACCAAGTCGTACGAATCCTTCATTGAGGCCCTTTTTGCGGGCTCACTACCCGAGAAGGTCTTGCGCAACACCACACCGAGGTCGCTCTCGGCAGTGTCGGGATTGTAGGCGGTACAGTAGAGTTTCAGCAACTCCGAGTAGCACAGAGCCCTGATGGTGTAAACCTCACCGGTGTACTGTTCCAGAGCAGTAAC
>JAFYRC010000224.1 GCA_017547065.1 Tidjanibacter sp. | reverse complement strand
ATTTACTACCCTAATGCCTTATTCGTAGACTTTTGGGGTGAGTTTGCCCTCCAAAACGCGCTGGGCGTTCATTGCAAGGGCCTCCAACTCGTTCTCGCCGGGCATTACAACCACCTTCGCCAGGGGTTCGATCATCTCTTTGATATAACCCACAACATATTTGGAGTATGCAATACCGCCGGTGAGAATCACCGCGTCCACGTTGCCTTTCAGCACAGCCAGCATAGAGCCAATGGTCTTACCCACGCCATAGGCCATGGAGTCCATAACCAACTTGGCTTGTGGATCGCCTGCCTCGGCACGCTCGCCAACCTCGCGGGTATCGTTGCTACCTAGGTGGGCCACAATACCACCCTTGCCGCTGAGCATCTTCGACACTTCGGCCAGAGTGTATTTACCGCTGAAACATAGCTCTGCAAAAGCCTTTGCGGGCATGGTACCAGCCCTCTCGGGCGAGAATGGACCCTCGCCATCGAGTGCGTTGTTCACGTCAACTACAAGGCCCTTACGGTGGGCACCTACCGAAATGCCACCACCCATGTGAGCCACCACGAGGTGCAACTCCTCATAAGGTTTGCCGACACTGTCGGCATATACCCTCGCAACGGCTTTCTGGTTGAGTGCGTGGAAGATAGACTCCCTCTTTACCTCGGGCAGACCTGTGAGCCTTGCCTCTGGTTGAAGTTCGTCTACAACCACGGGGTCGGCAATGTAGGCCTTAACGCCAACGAGCTGTGCAATCTCGGCAGCCAAGAGTGCACCAAGGTTGGATGCGTGGTGTCCTGCGGGACGCAGGCGGATATCCTCAATCATTTGTGCGTTCACCTCATAGGTGCCGCTGGGGATGGGTTTGAGGAGGCCACCACGACCAATAACTGCATCCAACTCGCCGAGGGCAATCCCCGAAGCCTTCACGGCTTCGAGGATAACCTCCCTGCGGAAGTCTAATTGGTCCAAAATGGTTTTGTATCGGCCAATCTCCTCGCTCGAGTGACGCAGGGTGGTCGAGAAGACCTCTTTGTCGTTCTCAAACACAGCCACCTTTGTCGAGGTTGAGCCGGGGTTGATGGCCAAAATTTTGTAGGTAGTAGTCATCGTATTTTCCTATTTTGCGCTCAAGCAAGCCAAAGCGATCGAGTAAAGTTTGGTCTTGGTGCTATCGCCACGCGAAGTGAGCACGCAAGGTGCGGTAGGACCTGCAACCATTGCTGCCAACTCTGCGCCACCAAACTTCGAGCAAGCCTTAAAGAATACGTTACCACTCTCGATGTTGGGGAAGAGGAGGCAGTCTGCATCACCTGCAACGGGGCCGGTGAGTTTCTTAATCTGCACGCTCTCCATGTCGATAGCAACGTCCAAAGCCAAGGGACCCTGGAAGATGCCATCGCCAAGCTCACCATTCTGACCGAGTGCCGACAACTCTGCCGACTCAACCGAGCTGACAACCTTGGGAAGGAGCTGCTCGCTGGGAGCAATCAGAGCCACTTTGGGCTGCTCGATGCCGAGGGTCTGTGCGGTCTTAACGAGGTATTTAGCAATCTGTTTTTTCTGCTCGAAAGTGGGCAGGGGGAGAACTGCTACGTCGCTCACGGTGAGGAGTTTGTGGTATGCAGGAATCTCCAATACGGTAACGTGGCTGAGGGTAGTGCCGGCGGGCAACAGACCCCACTCTTTGTTGAGAATACCACGCATATATTTGTCGGTGGGAACAACGCCCTTCATCAGTACGTCATACTCGCCATTGTGAACAGCCTTTACGGCAATCTCCACAGCCTTAACATCCTCGCTCTCTGCGATGATGGTGTACTGGCTCATATCTACGCCCTCAGCCTCGCACGATTTTTTGATCTCCTCGGGGTCACCAACGAGGGTTACCTCTGCGATGCCGGCTTTGATAGCCATGTCGGTAGCACCGATAGAGTGGGTGTCCTGACCGTAGGCTACAATCATTTTCTTCTTGCCACTTGCTTTGGCAGCAGCAACGATGTCTTCCAAATGTTTGATCATAACTCTTTTGTTTTGAGAATGTTATTTGTTAAGTTTGCTTACAATGTTGTAGGTGTCGGTAGCAATTACGAGCTCCTCGTTGGTTCCCATAACAACAACCTTAACCCTTGAATCAGCTTTCGAGAGAACTTTGTCCTGACCCTTCACGCCACGGTTAGCATCGGCGTCAAACTCGATACCCATGAACTCGAGATCCTTGCAAACGTACTCCCTCATCTCGGGGCCGTTCTCGCCAACGCCACCGGTGAATACCAACAGGTCGATACCACCCATAGCAGCAGCGT
>JAFYRC010000223.1 GCA_017547065.1 Tidjanibacter sp. | reverse complement strand
CGTCGACCGTCGACCGACTATTTTTCAGGCCGACTAGGGCTACTAGGGCCACTAGGTATTAAGACACCTTTGCTCTTTTTGCTCTTTTTGCTCTTTTTGCTCTTTTTGCTCTTTTTGCTCTTTTTGCTCTTTCTGCCCTTTTTACAGACCTCTCCCGCCTTCGGCACCCTCTCCTGCGAGGCTTGAGATTGCCGCCTATGGCTGCGAGTGCATATCGTGAGGCGATGCTCGCACGAAAGGAATAGAACGGAGTGATTTCAAGGCCTGCGAAGCGCGAGAAACCGCAGTTTGCTAACGCAAATGAGGATTTCGAGCGCAAGCATAACGCAGAATTTACCGATTATCTCGCTTTTGCACTAAGCGTCGATTTTTGCGTACTTAGCGTGTTTCTCAATAAACTCACGGCGAGGGCCAACCTCATCACCCATAAGCATCGAGAAAATCCTATCGGCCTCGGCAGCGTTCTCAATCGATACCTGCTTCAAGATACGGGTTGCGGGGTCCATGGTGGTCTCCCAGAGCTGGTGCTCGTTCATCTCACCAAGACCTTTATACCTCTGTACGGTCACACCCTTCGTACCCAACTCGGCGGTGATAGTTGCCCTCTCCTCGTCGGTCCAGCAGTAGTGTTTAGCGTTACCCTTCTTCACAAGGTAGAGGGGAGGCATTGCGATATATACGTGGCCCTGCTCGATGAGCTCCTTCATCTTGCGGAAGAAGAAGGTCAGCATAAGGGTGGCAATGTGGCTACCGTCCACGTCCGCATCGGTCATGATAATGATCTTGTTGTAGCGGAGTTTATCGAGGTTGAGTGCTTTGGGATCCTCCTCGGTACCGATGGTTACACCCAGCGCGGTGAACATATTCTTGATCTCCTGGTTCTCCCACATGCGGTGCTCCTGAACCTTCTCGATGTTGAGAATCTTACCCCTCAAAGGCATAATGGCCTGGAACTCACGGTTACGGCCCTGCTTGGCAGTACCACCTGCCGAATCACCCTCGACGAAGAAAATCTCAGCCTTGCTCCTATCCCTGGTTGCGCAGTCGGCCAACTTACCGGGAAGACCCGAGCCGGACAACACGGTCTTACGCTGTACAAGCTCCCTTGCGTGGCGAGCTGCGTGGCGGGCAGTAGCGGCCAATACAACCTTATCAACGATAGCCTTGGCATCCTTGGGGTGCTCTTCGAGGTAGTTGGTCAGGGCCTGCGAGATTGCCTGGTCCACTGCGGCCGACACCTCGTCGTTACCGAGCTTGGTCTTGGTCTGACCCTCAAACTGGGGCTCGGCAACCTTAACCGATACAACGGCGGTAAGACCCTCACGGAAGTCGTCACCCGAGATGTCAAACTTAATCTTCGACAACATACCATTCTCCTCGGCATATTTCTTCATAGTACGGGTAAGTGCCCTACGGAAACCGGTGAGGTGGGTACCACCCTCGATGGTGTTGATGTTGTTAACATAGGAGTGTACGTTCTCCGAGAAGCTATCGTTGTACTGCATAGCCACCTCCACGGGGGTGCCGTTCTTCTCGGTGTCGATGTAGATGATATCGTCGATAATCTTCTGGCCACGGCTCTGATCCAAGTACTCAACAAAGCCCTTCAAACCGTTGTCGGAGTAGAAGTGCTCATTGAGGAAGTTACCCTCCTCATCCTTCTCCCTACGGTCGGTGATGTCGAGGTGGATACCCTTGTTCAAGAATGCCAACTCGCGAAGCCTTGTTGCAAGGATTTCGTAGCGGTAGGTGGTGGCGGTGAAGATGTCACCATCGGGTTTGAACTGGATGGTGGTACCGGTACGGTCGGTCTCGCCGATGATTTTCAGCTCCGAGGTGGTAACACCACGACTGAAGGTCATCTGGTGGATCTTACCATCGCGGTGTACGGTTGCAATCAGCTCGGTCGAGAGTGCGTTCACACACGACACACCCACACCGTGAAGACCACCCGACACTTTGTAGGAGTCCTTACTAAACTTACCACCAGCGTGGAGGATGGTCAGAACGACCTCCAAGGCCGACTTACCCTCCTGCTCGTGCATACCAACGGGAATACCACGACCGTTATCCTCAACGGTAATCGAGTTATCCTCGTTAATGCTCACCTTGATGTCGGTACAGTAACCTGCCAACGCCTCATCAATAGAGTTGTCCACAACCTCATACACAAGGTGGTGCAAACCCCTCTCGCCAATGTCACCAATGTACATCGCAGGACGCTTGCGCACCGCTTCAAGACCCTCCAAAATCTGAATACTTGATGCGGAGTACTCCTCCTGCTGCGCTACTTTTTTCTCTTCAATGTTCTCCATTTTCTTCTTTGTAGATTATTATATTTTACGTCTATTTTTCCCCTATTCTCATTGCCCCCTTCGCACACCATCGTGCAACCTCGGGAGCCCGTCTTCGCCTGCCCCTTAGTTGGCAAGCACGGCTTTTATGTCAATCTCCTCCACACGGCCCTTGGCAAAGCGGAATGTGCGCGAGGGGTATTGTTCGATGTTGGCAATATTGTGGGTGGACATCACAATCGAGCAACCACCCTCCACAATCCTACGGAACAGCTCCATAATTTCGTCGGCTGCCCTTGGGTCCAGGTTACCCGTAGGCTCGTCGGCCAAGATAACCTTGGGGCTGTTGACCAGCGCCCTTGCAATCACCAGGCGCTGTTGCTCACCACCCGAAAGCTCGAAGGGCATTTTGTACTCCTTGTTGCGAAGGCCCACAACCTCCAGAACCTCCTCGATGCGGGCAGCAATATCAGCCTCGCCCTTCCAACCCGTGGCACGCATCACAAAGCGAAGGTTGTCATACACATTGCGATCCGTGAGGAGTTGGTAGTCCTGAAACACAATGCCAATCTTGCGGCGCAGTTTGTAGACATCCCTACGGCGCAACTTGCCGAGGTCGAAGCCAACAATCTCACCCTCGCCCTCCAACAACGGAAGCTCCGCATAGAGGGTTTTCAGCAGTGAACTCTTACCACTACCAACCCTGCCAATGAAATAGACCATCTCGCCCTCGCCAACGGAGATATTCACGTCGGAGAGAACCTGCTGTGCGTTGCGCCACGAGAGCCTTCCGGCCTCATCTTCGGGCTGAAAAACGACCACATTTTTGAGTTCTATAACATTGGGCTTTGCCATCGCTAAAAATCTGTTTGTTAAAAACAAACAAAGATAGGAATAATTATTGGAATTTTCACATTCCCGTGCAATTTATTTTGTCATTTTTGCATTTAAGCACTATCTTTGTGGCGTAATTCCGACAGGGGCTGACCGGTTTTGACAGCAGGACATGCAGGTCGGTAAGCACGCCGAGCTTTGTGTGGGGGCTCGTAAATCTCAACGCTCAAAAAATTAAATGGCAATAATAGCTACGCACTCGCTGCTTAATTAACCGAGTTAATTGGCTTAATTTCTGCGCCCAAGGCTGGTGCGGAAACGAGTACTCCACGGTGGACACCCGCTTCTTGTGTCCATCGTTCACGGAGTATCATCAATGAGAAGATAGCCCGAGGGGTGTTCCGACTGCAGGGCGAAATTCAACCGGAACTGGGACTGTGATTTGGTTGCCGTTCACCGCATCGCAGTAGGAGGATTAAGCATCGGATAAGCGTGTAGAAAGCCTTCAGGCAGACTGTTTGGACGGGGGTTCGACTCCCCCCAGCTCCACAGACAAAAAGCGTTGGTTCACAGGGTGAATCGACGCTTTTTTGTTCCCAAGTGCCCACTCCGGCAACAAAATATCGGGACACCGAAAGAAAAACGGCATTTTTTTTGGTTGGGTAGAACAACAATCGAGAAAAACAAATACCTTTGTGGCGATTTTACATACATATTTTTCTTATAGTATCATTCAAACAATGAAAACAACAGACTTCCCCGTGAGGGCACACTCTGAAGGCGAAGAGAGTTACAAAACTTTCACCAAAGACAAACGTAATCGTACATCCAAACCCCAAGCGCTTTATTCGACATCGTCCAACAACCGCACTCCCAGGAAAGAGGAGAGCGGCGAGCGTCGTTCGTTTAACCCCAATTTCACCCGCGACAACCGCCTCATAGACCGTGGCAACAAGCCATCCTATGAGCGTTCGGAGCGCAGGGAGGGTGGCTACAACCGTGAGGGTGGCTACAACCGTGAGCGCAATTTCAACCGTGAGGATCGTCCCTCGTACAATCGCGAGGGTGGATATAACCGTGAGGGCGGCTACAACCGCGAGCGTAATTTCAATCGCGAGGAGCGTCCTTCGTTCAACCGTGAGCGCAACTTCAACCGTGAGGAGCGTCCTTCGTTCAACCGTGAGCGCAACTTCAACCGCGAGGAGCGTCCTTCGTTCAACCGTGAGCGCAACTTCAACCGCGAGGAGCGTCCTTCGTTCAACCGCGAGCGCAATTTCAATCGTGAGGAGCGTCCTTCGTTCAACCGCGAGCGCAACTTCAACCGCGAGGAGGGTCACAATCAGGAGCGTCCCCGCAGCAACCGTTTCTCCGGCGAGGGCAAGCCTTCGTTTAGCAAGGGCGGTTTTGCAGCCAAGCGTGGCGCCGGTAAGTTTGGTGGCGAGCGCGCACCCAAGGCTCCCAAGACCTTCGTAAACACCGCAAACGAGTACACTTTGGAGAACTACCCCTCCTACGCAGCACCCAAGATTGAGGGCGAGATTCGTCTGAACCGCTACATCTCCATGTCGGGTATCTGCTCGCGCAGGGAGGCCGACGAGTATATCGCCTCGGGCCAGATTACCGTAAACGGCGAGGTTGTAACCGGTCTTGGCACCAAGGTGCACCAGAACGATGTGATTTGCTACAACGGCAAGCAGATTCAGAACGAGAAGAAGGTCTACATCGTGATGAACAAACCCAAAGGTTTTGTTACCACTCTCGATGACCCCCACGCCGATAAGAGTGTGATGGATCTCGTGAAGAACGCTTGCACCGAGCGCATCTATCCCGTGGGTCGTTTGGACAAAAATAGTGTTGGTGTATTGTTGCTCACCAATGATGGTGACCTCGCAAAGAAGCTCACCCACCCCACCTACGAGAAGAAGAAAATCTACCAGGTAAGCCTCGACAAACGTCTGGCAAGGGCTGACATGGAGCGCCTCATCCTCGGTATCACCCTCGAGGACGGCGACATCGCAGCCGACGACGTTTGCTATGTTGACGATCCCAAGTGCAAAAATGCTGTGGGCATTGAGATTCACTCCGGACGTAACCGTATCGTAAGGCGTATGTTTGAGCACGTTGGCTACCGAGTAAACAAACTCGACAGGGTTTATTTTGCCGGTTTGACCAAGCAAAAACTCAAACGTGGTGAGTGGCGCTTCCTGACCGAGAAGGAGGTTTCGATGCTCAAAGCAGGCAACTACGAATAAACGAATGGAAAATTGAAAATGGAAAATTGAAAATGGAAAATTGAAAATTATTTTCCATTAACACGTATTGGACTATGAAGCAGACATTTAGAAAGCTTCTAATTATGGCAATGGCCTTGGTTGTGATT
>JAFYRC010000222.1 GCA_017547065.1 Tidjanibacter sp. | reverse complement strand
GGTAGTCGTTCTTCCTTACGGTGCCGGAAACAGCATACCAATCCATGTGGAAGTCAAAGCCTTTCCATTTGAGCGAGGTGTTGAACGATGCGATGAAGTCGGGATCGCGCTCGATAATCTGGCGGTCGTCAACGGTAATCTTGCCATCACCATTGTAGTCAACAACCTTCACCGAGCCGGGCTCTACTACAACATCGGGTACCATTGCCTGGTCAGCTACGCCGTCGCCATCCGAGTCGATGGTGGGTTTGATAACCCACTTACCAGCAGCATCCTGACCTTCGAAGTCATCATACTGCCAGATACCATCTGCGAGGTAGTCGTAGTAAACATTGATGGGGTGGCCAATGAACCACTTGTTATCTACGTCGTCGACGTAGTTGCCATTCTCATCCTTACGGTTGTCGATGCGAACGATCTCGTTGTGGAAGGTCGAGAAGTTCACGCCTACGCTCCAATTGAAGTCTTTGCTGCGAACCAAATCGGCACCCAACGACAACTCGAAACCATTGGTCTTGGTCTCACCGAGGTTGTCGAGCATCGAGGTGTAGCCGAGTACGCTCTCAATCTGACGGCTTACGAGAAGGTCGGTAGTGCGGGTGTTGTAGTACTCAACAGTACCGTGGATACGATTGTTGAAGAAACCGAAGTCCAAACCGTAGTTGGTCGAAGTGGTTGTCTCCCAACGCAGACGGGTGTTAGGAATGGTGTTGCCGGGCAGGTAGCCGATGATGTAATTGTCGCCAAACATCATATCGTAGCTTGTGGCCTCGCCAAGAGTGGTGTAATTGCCAATACCATTCTGGTTACCAACAGAACCCCAGCTCAAACGGAGTTTCAAGTTGGAGATGGTCTCCGAGTCTTTCAAGAAGGACTCCTCCGAGATACGCCAAGCACCGGCAATAGAGGGGAACATTGCCCACTTGTTCTGGGCACCAAAGCGGCTCGAACCATCGTAACGAACAGCTGCGTTCACAATGTAGCGGTCCTTGTAGCTATACTGTGCACGAGCCAGGTAGGAAACAAGGATACTCTCGCTAACCGAACGGTTAATCTTGGTGGGAACACCGTCGCCAATCATATTCCACCAGAACGAGTCAACGGGAACATCACTTGCCTGTGCCTCGAGTTTGGTCATATAGTCGCGGTCCCAGCTCTGCACTGCGGTGAGGTTGAGCGAGTGGTCTTTGTTTGCGATAGGCACCTTGTAGTTTACAATGTTCTCAATCACAAAGTTGTAGTCGCGGCTGTTGGAGATGCTACCACCTGCGCCACCACCGAGGTACTGCGAGGTGTTGTAGGAGCCAACCTCTGCAAAACGTGCATACTGGGTGGCGTTGAACTTGTAGCTGAAACCTTTGAAAGGACGAACCTCCAAGAAGGCGTTGATACGGAACATATCCTGAGCAGTCTGATCCTTGGTGTGCTGCATATTGTACATGGGGTTTACCTCACCTGCCGAGTTGGTATATTTGGTGATGTTGCCCTCCTCGTCAAATGCAATACCATAGGGCGAACGGGTCATAAATTGGTTGAACGAGCCGTAAGCTGCGTCGCGGAGAGTCTTGTTTACCGCGGTGTTAACACCAATACTCAACCATTTATAGGCCTCGTAGTCGGCATTCACACGGAGGTTACCACGCTCGTAGCCCGAACCGTCAATCATGCCGTCCTGGTTGGTGTAACCAAAGTTGGATGCAAAGCGAAGTTTCTTGTTACCGCCACGGATACCCAACGAGTATTTCTGCATCACGGCAGGTTTAATCATCAGGCTCTCCCAATCGGTCCAGATACCCTCTTCCCAGTTCTTCTGCATAATGTCGTCTGCAAACACATAGGAGGGGTCAAGGGCAGCGATTGCTTCGGGGTCGTCAATGTCCATCTGGTTGGCGATAGCCTGACGGCGCAACTCTGCCCACGACTCGGGGTCGTAGTACTTGAAGTTCCTCCACAAGCTCTGAACGCTGATGGTCGACTCGAAGTTAACCTCGGTCTTGCCACTCTGACCACGCTTGGTGGTTACCATCACAACACCGTTTGCTGCACGAGCACCGTAGATTGCCTGTGCGGCAGCATCTTTCAGAATCTCGATAGAAGCAACGTCGTTGTTGTTAATCATATTAAACTCGGTAGCATTCGAGGGAACACCGTCGATAACGTAGAGAGGCGAGTTGCTTGCGGTCAGCGAGCGCGAGCCACGAATCTGGATGCTCGACGAGCTACCGGGAGCACCACCACCCGAAGTTACCTGTACACCTGCCGACAAACCACGCAACATTTCCGAGATGTTCGACGAGGGGTAGATGTTCATGTCCTCTGCCTTGATCGAAGCAACCGAACCGGCAACGTCGCTACGGCGCTGTACGCCATAACCAACCACTACAAGATCCTCAAGAACCTGC
>JAFYRC010000221.1 GCA_017547065.1 Tidjanibacter sp. | reverse complement strand
GGTGGCGTTGCATCATCGCTTGGTAAGGGTATTATTTCGGCTTCGTTGGCAAGGCTCTTGCAGGGACGTGGCTATTCGGTAACCATTCAGAAGTTGGATCCTTATATCAATGTGGATCCCGGTACGCTCAACCCCTATGAGCACGGCGAGTGTTACGTTACGGAGGATGGCGCCGAGACCGACCTCGACTTGGGCCACTACGAGAGGTTTACGGGCATTACTACCAGCAAGGCTAACAACGTAACCACTGGTAAAATCTACCAGAGCGTTATCAATAAGGAGCGCAGGGGCGATTTTTTGGGTAAGACCGTGCAGGTTATTCCCCATATCACCGACGAGATCAAGAGGCGCATTATGTTGCTCGGTAAGAAGGGTGGCTATGATGTGGTTATCACCGAGATTGGTGGTACTGTGGGTGATATTGAGTCGTTGCCCTACATCGAGGCTGTTAGGCAGTTGCGCTATGAGTTGGGCTATGGTAACACAATGGTGTTGCACCTCACTTTGGTGCCTTATATGCACGCTTCGGGCGAGTTGAAGACCAAACCCACCCAGCACTCTGTAAAACAGCTCTTGGAGAACGGTTTGCAGCCCGATGTGTTGGTATTGCGTTCGGATAAGGAGCTCGGTCAGGAGTTGCGTCGCAAGGTTGCTTTGTTCTGCAACGTGTCGCCCAATGCTGTGGTTGAGTCGATCGACGTGCCCACAATTTACGAGGTACCCATCAAGATGCGCGACCAGCACCTCGACGAGGTTGTGTTGGAGAAGCTCCACCTGCCTTGCGAGGGCGAGAGCGACCTCTCGTCGTGGATTGACTTCGTAGAGAAGGTTAAAAACCCCAAAGATCAGATTAACATCGCCTTGGTTGGTAAGTACACCGAGCTGCCTGATGCATACAAATCTATTGTTGAAGCATTTGTTCATGCTGGCGCAGTTAACGATGTGAAAGTCAAGGTTAAATATATCAACGCCGAGAGGGTTAGCGACGAGACCGCAGTTGAGGTTTTGGCAGGTTGGGATGGTATTTTGGTAGCTCCCGGTTTTGGCCACCGTGGCTTGGAGGGTAAGATTGCAGCTGTTAAGTATGCAAGGGAAAACAAAGTTCCTTTCTTGGGTATCTGCCTTGGTATGCAGTGCACCGTAATAGAGTTTGCCCGCAACGTACTCGGTTGGAGCGATGCTAATTCGAGCGAGATGGAGGTTACAACTCAGCACCCCGTAATTGACCTCATGGAGGGTCAGAAGAACGTTTCGGACAAGGGTGGTACCATGCGTCTGGGTGCATATCCTTGCAAGGTTGCAAGGGGTAGCAACCTCTATGCTGCCTATGGTCAGGAGCTGATTTTCGAGAGGCACCGTCACCGCTATGAGTTCAACAACTCCTTCTATGCAGAGTTTGAGAAGGCAGGTATGAGGGCTACCGGTGTGAACCCCGATACAGGTCTTGTGGAGGCTGTGGAGATTGCCGAGCACCCCTGGTTTGTGGGCGTTCAGTTCCACCCCGAGTATAAGAGCACTGTTCAGAGGCCTCACCCTCTGTTTGTAGGCTTCGTGGCAGCTGCAAAGGCTAATAAGAAATAAAGATATTCCTAACGAATACGAACGAAACACAAGAGAATAAGTAAAATAAGGAAATGGATAAAAAGAGTATTATCGGATTTGTCCTGATGGGCGTAATCTTGTTTGGTTTCGCCTGGTATCAGGGAGAGCAGTCCGAGAAAGCAAACGAAGCCTACTGGGCTCAACAGCGTGAAATTTTTGTAGCCGACTCGATCGATAGGGCAGAGCACCCCGAGAAATATCTGCACGAGGTTGCACAACAGATCAACGACGAGCAGAAGAGGGCAGAGGCTATTGCGGCAATCACCGCACAGAACCAACTCCGCGTAGAGGCCGAGTTGGCTAAAAACTTCGGTCAGGAACTCATCAACGCAATGCACGGCGAGGAGCAGACCTACACTTTGGAGAACGAGGTGCTGACAATGAGCGTTTCCTCTCTGGGTGGTAAGATTAGCGACGTGACCCTCAAAGAGTATAAGAAGTATGCAAAGGATGGTAATGGTGAGCTCGTGAAAATGTTTGATCCCGAGAAGGTTAAATTCGATTTGGGCTTCTACCTGCGTAAGGGCTACAACGAGTCGAAGATTAACACCGAGAACTATTATTTCACCACCGAGGGTGTGCAGACCATCGTGGACGAGGAGGGTAATCAGCTCCAGAGGCTTGTGATGAGCCTGCCCGTGGGCGAGGGCGCTTCGTTGCAGATGATCTACACTCTGCGTCCCAACGACTATATGGTCGACTACGACGTGAGGTTTGTGGGTATGAATCAGTGGATGCAGACCGTACCTGCGTTTGACTTCGCTTGGAACAATACCTCCTACCAGAATGAGAAGGGATACAAAAATGAGAATATGTACACCACACTCTCGTATCGTTTCCCTGGTGATAGAAAGGTTGAGAAACTTGGCATGTCGGAGCTCGGCAAGCGTGGTGGCGGTGGTAGCAAGAGTAAGAACATTACCACCGAGTTTGAGTGGTTTGCTTTCCAGCAGCAGTTCTTCTCGTCGATTATGATTGCCCCTGCTGGTTTTAGCAACGGTCAGTTGGCTTATGATACCTACCAGCCCGGTAGTGGTTATATCAAGGACTTCAAGGCTTCGGTTAGCGTTCCTTTCAACAAGAATCAGGAAACCTACAACTTCAAGTTCTACTTCGGTCCCAACAAGTTCTCGTTGTTGAAGGACTACGGCTTGGGTTTGGAGAAGATCGTTCAGCTTGGTGGTAAACTCGTTAGCTGGGTGAATAGGTGGATTGTTATCCCCGTGTTCGACTTTTTGAGCAAATACATTGGTAGCTATGGACTTATCATCCTTCTGCTCACTTTGTTCATTAAGCTCCTCATCTTCCCCTTGACCTACAACTCCTACCTCTCGTCGGCCAAGATGAGGGTTCTGAAACCCGAGATTACCGCTATCCAGGCCAAGTATCCCAAAGCACAGACCGACCAGAACGAGATGATGAAGAGCCAGCAGGCAACGATGGATCTCTATAAGAAATATGGTGTGAGCCCCATGGGTGGCTGCTTACCTATGCTTATCCAGATGCCAATTCTGATTGCGATGTTCCGCTTCTTCCCCACCTCTATCGAGTTGCGTGGTGAGAAGTTCTTGTGGGCTGAGGATCTTTCGACCTACGATAGCGTGCTGAACCTGCCCTTCAATATTCCATGGTATGGCGACCACGTCAGCCTCTTTGCGCTGATCATGGCGGCAACCTTGTTCATCTACTCGAAGATTAACTACGAGCAGACTGCAAGCGCCGGTCCCCAGATGGCAGGTATGAAGTTTATGACCGTGTGGATGATGCCCATCATGATGTTGATGTGGATGAACAACTACGCGAGTGGTTTGTGCTACTACTACTTCCTCTCGCAGTTGGTAACCATCGCCCAGACCTACGCTATTCGTCTGACCGTTACGGACGAGAAGTTGCGTGCGAAGATGGTTGAGAATGCCAAGAAACCCAAGAAGAAGAGCAAATGGCAACTTCGCTTGGAGGAGGCACAGCGTCAGCAGCAGGCAATGATCCGCGAGCAGGAGAAACGCCAGAGGTCGTCGAAACGATAGCCCGAGGGCGATATGATAGAAAAGGGTGTCGAAATGTTCGACACCCTTTTTTTGTGCCCAAGGGGTGTTTTAGGGAGTTTAGGGAATTTAAGGAGATTAAGGAGTTTGAGGTTTTTCCCTTTATGCTTTTAATTTTCCATTTTCCATTTCCCATTTTCCATTTCCCTAATTTCCCTTGCGGTAGTTGCGAGGGGTAACCCCTGTGATGCGCT
>JAFYRC010000220.1 GCA_017547065.1 Tidjanibacter sp. | reverse complement strand
TCGGTATGGGCGTTTACAAGCTTTACAGCGAGGGTAAGACCGGTTGCATGGTTTACGTTGCACAGGACGGCCAGATCAGCCAGCTCTACCTGAAAGACCTTCAGGATCCCACCACTGGCAAGATTCCTCCCCGTTTGGTTAACCCCGATGGCGATCAGTTCCAGGGCTTGGTGAACAACATCCTTTGCTACATCACCCCCGAGGACTACGAGGCTGCTAAGGCTTACGTTGAGAACCCCGAGGAGTTCGACTTCAAGAAAATCCTCAACTGGTAATAGAGTTTGAGAGTTTTCAAAACAAAACCCCTTCGACAAAGCGTCGAAGGGGTTTTTATTTGGGCGTAAGTTTGCTTTACTTCACCTCCAACTCGGCTTGGGGAAGGATTTGCACATCGCCAACCCTACGGCCACGAGCGGCCCTAAACTTGGAGCCCTTGATGCTACCACCGCCCTCGTTGGGGGTCAGCTGGGTTGCCTTGGGCGCTGCCGTCGCAGGTGCCGCCATGTTGGCTACGGGAGGATTCTCCTCGCCGGAGAGTTGGTCGGAGCCTTCCCAGGGCAGAACGATGGTGATGGTATACTCGTTCGAGGTGTAGTTATAGCCACGATTTGTGTCGCCAACCATATACCACGGAGCGATGGAGAAGAGCAACTCGCTCTCCTGCTTGCAGTAAGAGTTGACGTAGACCTCCATCGCAGCCATATCTCGCATAGGATAGTGGAGTGCGGCAGTGAGGCTATTGTAGGGGTGCTCGATGTAGAGAGGCTCGCCCGATATTGTCGCACCCGTGAGGTGGCGATCGAAGCAGACGTGCTTGGAGGTTGCGCCACTTGCCGACCTCACATCGTAGACGGCAAATTCGAGGATGGCGTCATAGCTACCATAGAAGCCCTCGGAATGCTTGGCCCAATAGCCACCATAGGGTTTCATAATGCGGTAGTGGGGCGAGCCGTCGCTGTCTTGGAGAATCTCCACAGCCGAGCGTGTGTTCTCTCCCTGATTAAAGAAGTGGCTTGCGTCCCGGAAGCGACCGATACCCAGCGAGATCCACTGCGCGGGAGCGGCAGTGGTGATGGTCTGGCGAGCTACGGTGGTGGAGCCAAAGTCGTTGGCAAACCAGCCCACAACGATATACTCGGTGGAGGGAAGCAGGTTTACGAAGGACTCGGAGTAGCCACCATTGTTCATATAGCTGAGGTAGCCGGTGATGTAGTTATATCCTTTCTGCTCGGCGAGGGCAACAAGCTCTGCGTCGGAGAGGTTTTCGTAGTGGCCGTCGTTAGCGAAGCAGGCATAGCAGGCCGAGGTGATGTTCTTACCCGTGAGGGTGAGCACAATCTGATCCTCGGGACGGAGGGGATCGAGAGTGGGCACCATCGTAACCTCGCAAGGCAAACCCGCATCGCCCTGTTTGGTGTAGGAGTAGTTGCAGTAGCTTGCCGAGACGATGTAGTTGTTGTCGACACCCACCACCACAACCGAGTAGCGGCCCGTAGCCTCGGGTTGCCAACCGATTGTCAGTTTATCATCCTGCGTACCCTGCTGAGTGTAATTGTAAGAGTAAATATTGCCCAGGTTTGCGTTCACTGCATCCCACACCTGCTCATCGGTGAGTTC
>JAFYRC010000219.1 GCA_017547065.1 Tidjanibacter sp. | reverse complement strand
CCAAGCAGCGGGCGTGCAGAGCGTGGCGAGGCATCAGCTCAAAGCAGTTTTCCACAAACTGTTTATACTTACTAAAAGTGGTGCCTTTCAGGATACGGTCACCACCATAGCGCTCGTCGTTAAATAGCGGATGGCCAATGTGTTGCATGTGTACACGAATCTGGTGCGTACGGCCCGTTTCGAGCCTACACTCAATCAGTGTAACATAGCCATAACGGCGCAAAACCTTGTAGTGCGTAACGGCGTGTTTACCACACTCCCCATCGGGATATGCAGCCATATTCATTGGGTCGGTCTTACTGCGACCAACGTGAGCCACAACCGTGCCTTCGTCCTCCTCAAAGTTACCCCACACGAGGGCCAAATAGCGACGCACAATGGTGTGCTCGAAGAACTGGTGAGCCAGGAATGCGTGAGCATACTCCGTCTTGGCCACCACCAAGAGGCCCGAGGTATTTTTGTCGATACGGTGCACAAGGCCCGCACGAATGTCGCCACTACCCTCCTTAAAGAGCTCCGTACCCTGCAAGTGCCAAGCCAGCGCATTCACCAGTGTACCATCCCAGTTGCCATGTCCGGGGTGCACCACCATACCCGCACGTTTATTGACAAGCAATAGGTGTTCGTCCTCATAGACAATTTCGATGGGAATATCCTGCGGAACGAGGGTTGTATCACGCTTGGGATAGGGCATAACGATAGAGATGCGCTCCAAGGGTTTGACCTTATAGCTCGACTTGACAGGCTTGCCATCCACAAGGATGTTACCACAATCGGCAGCCGCCTGGATACGGCTACGCGAGCAGGCCTCCATGTGAGTTGCCAGATAGCGGTCTATACGCATCAGCGACTGACCCTTATCGACGGTCAGCGCAAAGTGTTCATAGAGCTCCTCGCCCTCCTGATCGTCGTCACGAGGGGGCGGTGTATAGTTATCAAAAGCGTGTGATTTCATCTGTGCGAATGTTGGGGTTTGTGCCTACTGTTTCTCTACCCTAAACCACACCGACACCTCGCGGCCCATGCGGGCGGGTGTCTCGGGCTCGGGGTACTGATTGTAGACCTTGGCAGAGTTCTGACCGGCCATGTCAACCACACCCTCAAACTCCACCTTACCGAGATTGAATCCGTGGTCCCAAAGCATGTTTTTCACCTCACGGAGAGTCATACCCGTAAGGTCGGGAATGGGTTCGAGGTGGTTGTCGCTACGGCCCACTACAAGGGTAACCTTCGAGCCAATAGGGGTCATCACCACCGAGTCGGACTTCATAATCTCACCATGCAGCTTCTGGTCGAGAACATAGTTATTGGCAATATCGCTCACATACTCGAGGTGGTCTATCTCCAAGCCGGCCGCCAACAGATTACTCTTTGCCTGACGCAACGAGTAGCCCGCAACATAGGGCACCACCACCGACTTCTGCTTGGAGGCATTGACGGTAACATAGATCTTACGTCCACTCTTAACCTTGTCCTTACCTGCCGAGGGGCGCTGTTCAAGGATGATACCTCCGGCATACATCGGCACATAGAGCGAGTCGTTGACAATAATCTGCAACCTACCCTTGCGAGCTAGACCCTCGGCCTGCTCAAGGTTAGCACCAATAAAGTTGGGCACATCCTTGTTACTACCGTGGCGGGTAACAATGGCCAGCAGAATATTGGCCACAAAGAGCACAATCACCAACAGACTGACGGCGATGACAACATTGCGTCCCAATGCACGAGCCACACTCGGCTCGGCAGATTTTGCAGCGGCTTTTTTACCCCTGTTTTGACTCTTTGGTTTGGGTTTGTTTGCGTTCATATTTATCTCTTTATACTACTGATTAGCAATGAGTTTGCAGAGCCTCTCACGAGCCCTGTGTATGTGTGTTTTGACCGTACCGATGGGCAGGTCCAGTTTGAGGGCAATCTCCTCGTAGGAATATTCCTTCACAAAGCGCAACTCGACCATCTGGCGATACTTCTCCGGCAGGGCTGCCATACAGCGCTCCAACTGCACGGTATGCTGTGCACTGATGATTCGCTCCTCGGGCGTTTCGCCACTATCCACAGGGGCAAAGGGCGAGGAGTTGCGAGGCAGTGAGTCTATCGAAAGATCGTCCCTACGTCGGCGCACATAGTCAATAAAATTGTTGCGGGCAATGGTGTAAATCCACTGTCCGAAGGTGAACTTCGAGTCGTATTTCTCCAAGTTGACGTAGACCTTCACAAAGGTTTCCTGCATCAGGTCGGAGGCGTCATCCACATTACCTCCCGTACGTTGCAGACAGAGGTTGTAGATACCCTCACGGTAGCGCATGAAAAGGGTTTCAAATGCCACCGAGTCGCCATCGAGCGCAAAGGTTACCAGTTGCGCATCGGAAAGGATTATGTATTTTTCGAGCTCCAAGTTCGTTTTGGTGCAAATATACGTTTGATGTAAAGAATCAACTCAAAGGCGGGTGACATAATGTCGTAAAGGGGGTAGACCCACAGCGGAGCCCTCTCGGAGAGTCGGCGAGCGGTGCGCGCAGCCACCAGCATTGCCACAATCTCCCTCACAACAAACAAGCCCAGCGCTACATAACCAGCCACACTCGGCAACAAAAGTGCCACACCCACCGCAGAGAGGAAAAACAGCGCCCTACTCCACAGTTCAACCCCCGTGGTCCACTTCACTCGCAGGGGATAGTGGCGGTGTTTGGCAGTGTGTTTGTATCGTTCGTCGCGCCACCAGCCTAAGCCTCCCCACACGCGGCGAGTCATCACCGCAGGGCCTCCGAGCACAATGGAAGTGTTTTCCCTTGTGGCAATCTTCGACACAAAAAGGTCATCCTCTCCCATATTGAGATTGAGGAAGTTGAAACCCCTCGCACCATAGTAGGCACTCTTCGTAAATCCCAGGTTGGTAAGCTCTCCACGCCAGGGGTGTCCCTCCACAGCGGTTGCCACCCAGCGGGCCGCGAGTTCCAGGTTTGCCACCCTCACCGCACGGCTCCACACACCCTTGAAAGGCAAAAGCGAAGTGTAGCCCAGCACCACATCGTGCCCCACAAAGCCCCTGGCAAAAATCTCCGCCCAGCGTTCCGAGCGAGGTGCACAGTCGGGGAGCGTGAAAACAAGGTGGTCGTATCGGGCCGCCTTGATACCCACATTGAGTGCCATCTTGGTGGATATGGGGAAGAGGGGATCAGCCCTCATGATGGTCGACGAGAGTCGGGGATTTGTGATTTTCAGGAGCTTAATCTGCTCGGTGAAATCCTCATTGCCCGTAACATTCACCAGCACCACCTCATAGGCCTTGTGCCTCTGGGCCAGCAACACGGGGAGCGACTCGTCCAAGAATCGGAAGTCGGCCTCAAAGAGTGGAACAATGACGGAGATGCCAATCTCTTCGGCCTCGGGCGATGGCTTAGGGTTGCGATAGGAGGCGATGCGCCCGAAGTGGAACACTCGGTAGCACATCTGCACCACAAACGCCACCACCAGCACTCCCAGTCCCACAAGACTCTGCCAGAGATAGCCCTCAACCACAAAATTGTTCAAAAAGCCCAAGTCATTCATCGCTTTACTTCGTAACCCTCTACGCTTTACTGCGTAAACATTTTGCAAATATAGCAAATTTTTTCATTCTTCCACCACACCCCGCCAGGTATTGTTTTTCCACCCACACCTCACACCACTATCCATTAATCCATAACCGTTTAGACACCATCCACACGAGCGGAAATGAGGACATTGCAGCATTTGCTTTTCTTATTTTATTTTCCTATTTTTGTAGCAAGAAGCAAAATCATCGCTTTCATTAACCTTTTAAAACTATCTGCCTTATGAAAAAGACACCTGCTATTCTGATGACAACCGCACTTCTTTCCGTCCCTTGCGCAGAAGGTGTCGCACAAAAGCCAACCACGGCACCTATTATTACACCATCAGCTACACGCACTATTGTAGTCCCAACTTGGGACAAATTCCAAAACTTTGTCAGTGCATATGCCCTTTCATCAAT
>JAFYRC010000218.1 GCA_017547065.1 Tidjanibacter sp. | reverse complement strand
TAAGTCCCGCAACCGAGCCCCAGTCGCTCACAACAAGGCCCTTAAAGCCCCACTCCTCACGGAGCAGTTCGGTGAGTAACCAGCGGTTACCCGTCGAGGGCAGACCGTCGTTGTCGTTGAAAGAGGTCATAATCGAAGCACAACCCTCGTCCACGCAAGCTTTGAAGGGAGGAAGGTATACATCCCTCAGCGTACGGGGAGGAATAAAGGTGGTATTGTAGTCACGTCCACCCTCGGCGTCGCCATAGCCAACGAAGTGTTTTGCACAAGCAGCCATCGAGGTCTGGTCGCTGAGCGACTCGCCCTGGTAGCCCCTAACAACCGCAGTTGCAAGCCTACCGGCCATATAGGTGTCCTCGCCAAAGCTCTCGGCAATCCTACCCCAGCGTGCATCGCGAGCGATGTCCATCATAGGGGCAAAGGCCCAGCGGATACCACTCTCGGTTGCCTCCAACGCAGTGTTGCGGGCAGCAGCCTCAATGAGCTGGTCGTCCCACGAAGCAGCCATACCCAGAGGAATGGGCAGCACGGTGTTGAAGCCGTGTACCACATCACGAGCAAACAGAATGGGAATACCTGCTGCGCTCTCCTCCATGGCGATGCGCTGCAACTCGTTGGTCACTGCGGGGTCCACAATGTTCATAATCGAGGAGAGAGTTCCCTCCCTTACCTCCTTTTTGATTTGCTCCACATCGCGCCTACCATCCAGCTGGTTGAGCTGGCCGATTTTATCTTTGAGGCTCATCTTCGAGAGCACCTCCTCCACCCTCTGGTCGATGGTGGTCTGTGCCGAACACAAGAGAGGCAATGCAGCGAATAGGGACAAGATAACTTTTTTCATACCTTATATATTATGTAATGTTCTACTGTTTCACAAAGAGGATTGCGTCGGCACGCATAGGTGCGTCGGCCGAAGCATTGGAGATGGTCACGCTCACGGGTTTACCCTTCTGGAATTTGTAGGTACCCAGGAGTGCCCAATCGCCCGAAGTCTGACCCAACACTTTCAGGTCGTCACGCTGGAAGGTTGTCTGGTAAGATTTCCTGCCGGCAACAATCTCATACGAGGTGGACGAAGTGAGGTTTTTGTTAAGGCTCTGGTAGCTGTAGACAGCCCATTTACCCGACGCGGGCATAGCCTCCACGTTGAAGGTCACACCCTGGGGAGTCTCGGTGGGATTGAGCTCATAGAACGAGAGTCCATAGCCTCCTCTACCCTTGGCAACCCACTGCTCGTCGGCAACAACACCCTTGTCGCAATCGTCGATGAGGATGTCGGGCTCGGAGCCATCCATATAGGGATCGGCCTCAATCACAGCGTTGATATCGCAGCTGTTGACCTTCTGAACGTCAACACCACCCTGCTCCACTGCCAGTGCAACAGCAACCGCAGCCGACTGGCCGAGTACCATAAACACGGGCTCCATACGGATAGAGCCATAGGCAATGTGGCTTGCCGAAAGGCACACAGGCACCAAGAGGTTTGTGCACTGCTCCCTCTTGGGAGTGATGGAGCGGTAGGCAATAGGATAAGGCAGACCACCGCCAATCTCCACGTTACCCTCGTTCTTGACCATCAACTTGCCATTCTTCTTGATGACAATCCTCTGGCAGTTGTGGGAGTCCATCTGGTAGGCAGCCATACCGATGCCGTCCTCGGCAGTTGTACGGCCCTCGCAGTCGGCCTGGGTGGCAACATACTCGCCCACCATACGCCTTGCCTCACGCACATAGAGCTGAGGAGTCCAGTGGCCATAGTTCACATACTCGTCCTTGGGGTAGCCCCACAGCAACATCCTCTTACGCAGCAGCTCGGGTACACGCTCGTCGTGGCCAACAAAGTAGAGAAGGCCCTTGGTGTACTCGGTGTGAGCGTCGATGATAGCCTTGCGCTCCTCGTAGGAAGCCTCGGGGTAGTTGTGGTTCATACCGATCATATCGGTCGAGAAACCACCGCGGTTGTTGATGTCGGTCTTGTGGTTGGGCATACGGCTCCAAATGAAGTAGTCGTTCAGGAAGAGCTTATTGGGTTGTGCCTCCATAAGACGCAGCAGCAACTCATAGCGAGTAGAATCGTAACCCGCGGGGCGAGTGATGGGAATCATATTCGCAGGGTCGTCGGTCAGGCAGATACGGTAGTTGTAGGCCTGAACCATATTGTCGGCCGTACCGTCCTGTGCCACCTGTGCGGGCGAGATACCCCACAGCAGACCACTCTTGGGTTTACCTTTCTCCTTGTAGGGGTCGATACCGTCGGGGAACTGGTGGCGGGTCATAAGCTCCACGCCATTGTAGGTCTCGCCATACTGCTCGTTAGCCTCACGGCCCACGGTGTACTCAACGCCCGAGCGAGCCATAAGGTCACCCTCGTAGGAGCAATCAATAAAGTAATCAGCCTTAACAGTCTGTGTCTCGGCCGTATTATTGGAGTTCTCAACCACAATCTCCACAATGCGTGTACCCTCCTTGTGGCTCTCCACGATGCGGTGGTTGTCCAGCAGGGTAATGTTCTTGTGGTCGATGTAGTCACGCATAATAGCCTCTGCTACCGAAGGCTCAAACACCCACTGCTCCAAGCGGCCGTAGTGGGCACCCACCTTGCGGTAGAACTGCTTTGCCAAGCCCGAAATAACCTGTTTGTTACCGATGTCGGTAAAGCCCAAACCACCGGTGGTCATACCACCAATGTGGCTTGTGGGCTCCACGAGCACCACATTGAGGCCCTGCTGTGCAGCTGCATAGGCAGCCACAACACCGGCCGAGGTGCCACCATAGACACAGAGGTCATATTTTTCAGGCTGGTTGCAACCGCCCAATACCAGGGCGGCTGCAACAACCATAATAATTCGCGAAAGTTTCATACTACAACACCTCAACAAGTTTCAGGTTATCAACACGAGCGTGGTTACCACCATCGTTCTCAGTGAAGCGGAGGGTAATGGTCTCGTGGCCGGCAGGAATCGAGAACTTCTGCTCGTGCTGCTCTGCCACACTTGCTGTTGCGATAATCTCAACCCAAGTTATACCGTTGTCGAGCGAATACTCAACCAACAATTTACTGTTGGAAGTAGCCTGAGTGTAGGTCAGTTTCAGCGAGGTTGCTTCGTGGAGTTTGATACCATCAACCCTAAACCAACCCTTCTTGGCTTTCCTATACCAGAGGTAGCCACCCGCAACACCAGCCTGGTTGTATTTAGAGAGGCAGACATCTGTTCCGTCGCAGGTGTAGATAATAGCAGTCTTGTCGCCATCGTGTACTTCGCAACCTTCCATAGCACCCACGTTGGGAGTCTGCTCAACAACATCGGGAGTGTTGGCATCGTCAAGGAAGAGAGTGTTGTACCTCGTGATGGTGGCAGGTGTAAACTGAGTTGCAGTACCACCCGAGATACCACCGGCTGTGGTGTCGTATGCCTCGGTACCCGAAATAGTCATCGAAGTATCAAAGGTTTCGCTCCACAACATCTTACCAACTGCGTCGGCCTTGATGATAGCCACCGAGTAGATTGCCTCGGAGGTGTTACCCTTCACGTCGGTTGCCACGAAGCTAAACTCTACGGTCTTACCAATATCCTCGGTTGCGGGAGTGTAGTTGAAGTTGTAGGTGTAGTTCTTCTGGTCGGTGAAGTTGGTGAACGAGTCGTATGCCGCGCCACTCTTCGTTACAACAAACGATTTCAAAATATTACCACACTCAACCTTAACGTCAAACTTGAGGTTAACATCGCTATAGATGCTCTCGGGCTGGCCCTCGGGCACCAAAACGGTAAACTCAACAGCGTTGGCAGTTACCCACACTGCGTAGTCCACGCTCTGGGTGTAGCCATCCACACCGGTTGCGGTGAAGACAAAGTCGAGAGTCTCGCCAAACTGCGAGTCCTTAACGGTGTATTTGAAGGTGTAGTCCACCTGGGTGGGGCCTGCGGGTGCAGGTGCGCCATCCTCGGGAGCAACCTCCTCAGAAGCAGCCTCTGCTACTGCGGGAGCATTGTGGCAATCCATCTCGGAGCCCTCGATAATCTGGCCGTTGAGCGAGGTGTGCACGCCTGCCAAGCCATTCTTGTAGGAGATAGTGAATTTGTAGGTAATCTCCTCGTCGGGAGAAGCCACAATGGGCTCTGTCGATTTGAGTTCGAAGGTGATGCGCTCCTTGGGGCCATCAATACCACCCTCGATACCATTGTCGGGGTTGCAAGCCACAAACGAAAGTGCGG
>JAFYRC010000217.1 GCA_017547065.1 Tidjanibacter sp. | reverse complement strand
GGCCGACACGAAGAGCATACCGCCAAGGTCGTTCTGACCCTCTTTCAGACGCTTACGTCCGGCATTAAGCACGGTGATGGTTGTGCCGTGAACGATACCCTGCGGGCCAATGTACATCCAACTGCCTGCGGTCATCTGTCCATACTGCGACACGCCCAGTGCATTCATTCTCTCCCAATCGTCGGGGCGGGAGTAGTTGGGAATAACCATTCCATTAGTAATCACCGCCCTCGGAGCGTCGGGGTGTGAGGGGAACAAGCCCATCGGGTGGCCCGAGTACATCACAAGGGTATGGTGGTCGGTCATCTCCGAGAGGTATTTCATCGCCAGGCGATACTGTGCCCAGTTCTGGAACACCACACCGTTACCGCCATAGGTAATCAGTTCGTGTGGGTGCTGGGCCACAGCTTTGTCGAGGTTGTTCTGAATCATCAACATCAGCGATGCCGCCTGGGGGCACCTTGCGGGATACTCCTCCACGGGGCGGGCATACATCTCATAGTCGGGGCGCAGGCGGTACATATAGATGCGGCCATACTGCTCCAACTCCTCGGCAAACTCCGCCGCCAACTCCTCGTGGAGGTGCTGGGGGAAGTAACGAAGGGCATTGCGGATGGCAAGCACCTTCTCCTCGTGGGTGAGGATATCCTTACGCTTGGGGGCGTGGTTTACACTTGTGTCGTATGGTTTTGGTGCGGGCAACACGTCGGGGATACCTGCACGGATGTCGTCTTGAAACTCTTTGAGTGTCATTGGGGTCGGTTTATGTTAAAGGTCGTAATTAGTCGATTTTGCTCTCCACGATTTCGAGGATGCGTTTCTCCTCTGCGTCGGCCTTGCGTGCAATCTCGGCAGCCTCGGCGAGGAGTTCCTCGGCCACAAGGCGGTCTTTCAGGCCTGCGGCATTGATTTTCACATTGAGGTAGGCACCCCACACGGCAGCCCTCGCTGCCAGAGCACCCACACCCGCATCGCTCACCGAGTTGGGATTACCCTCCGAGGCCATCATCTCGGCCACCTCAAAGACCTTGTAGGAGGCCTTCATCGTACGCAGGGGCACACGGGTAGCGTAGAGGGTTGCCCTCTCCATAGCCTCGGCCCTTGCGGCCTTCTCCTCGGGCGTACCCTTGGGCATGGCAAACACGGCCATAATGGCATTGAAGGCATCCGTATCCTCGTCCACGAGGTGGAGAAGCTCATTCATAACAGTTTTTCCCTTCTCGGCCCAGTCGGAGAAGAACTCCCACCTATCGTCCCAGCCGGCCTTGTGAGCCGAGAGGTTGGCCACCATAGTGCCCAGAGCGGCACCCAGTGCGCCCATGTAGGCCGAAATGGAGCCACCACCGGGGGCAGGCGACTCCCTCGAAGTCTCCTCGGCAAAGCCCTGACAGGTGAGGTCTATGAGTTTTTTGGTTTGATTCTCTTTTTCGATGAGGCACTCCACAATCTTCTCCTCGGGTTTGAAGGGGCACAGCTCGGCAAGGCCCATGGTGCGCACGGCGATGTCGATAATCTCCTCGTCGGTGATACCCAGCGAGCGCTGCTGCTTACGCAGGAAGTGTTTGCCCGCTTCCAGGAGCGCACTCCTCGGCACAAGGCCCACAATCTCGGTGCCCGTAACTCTCACACCCCTCTCGGCTGCGGCCCTACACACCTCCTCGAAGGCAACGTGCAGAGGGGTCTGGGCAATGTCGGTGATGTTCATCGACACCTGCGCAATGCCATACTCGGCGATGTACCAGCCAATAGCCTTGCAACCTTTGAGGGTGCCGGGAATCATAATGGGCTCGCCGTTCTCGTCCCTGACGATTTTACCCACAATGGGAGTTTCCCTCATGGGTCGTCCCTTCTCCCTCACGTCGAAGGCGATGGCGTTGGCCCTACGGGTAGATGTGGTGTTAAGGTTGAAATTCACGGCAATAAGGAAATCCCTTGCGCCCACCACGGTAGCACCACTACGTGCGGCCTGCTCGGTCCACTCGCCACCACCAAAGTCGGGCATTTCGGCAGGCTGCGTAATGCGCTGCACGAGGGCCTCATACTCACCCCTACGGCACACCGCGAGGTTCTTACGCTCGGGACGCAGGGCGGCACTCTCATAGCAGTAGGTTGGGATTGCGAGCTCCCTGTGGATGCGCTCGGCGAGCTCCCTGGCCAGCTGTGCACACTCCTCCAAGGTGATACCCGCAACGGGTACGAGAGGCAACACATCGGTGGCACCAATACGGGGGTGTTCGCCCTTGTGGTGGCGCATATCGATAAGCTCCGAGGCCATCTTCACACCCCTGAAAGCAGCCTCAACAACTGCTTCGGGCTCGCCCACGAAGGTCACAACCGTACGGTTGGTGGCCTTACCGGGGTCCACGTCGAGGAGTCTTACACCCTCAACACTCTCAATAGCATCGGTAATCTGTTTGATGACGGTCAAATCGCGCCCCTCGCTGAAGTTGGGCACACACTCAATGAGTCGTTTCATAGCGGAAAGTAGAGTATAATTGTCTGAATTTTGAAGTTTTCTCGTGTTCCAATATCTCTGATATTGGCAAATACCTCTCAAATATACTCACTTTTCAGGAAAAACAAAAAAATTGCCGAGGGCATTTTTTCGCTCTCGGCAATTTTTTCTCCCTTTTGGGCTCTATTTTTCGGTGCAGCGGGCTTCGCCCCACTCCCCTACTTGAACTTCACAACCGTAATGCCTGCACCGCCACGGTCGGGATGGTCGTCGGTTGCGGAGGCAACCTGGGGGATATATCGTAGATACTTGCGCACCTCCTCTTTGAGCGCGCCGGTGCCCTTACCGTGCAGAATCGTAACCGTGCCAATGCCAACCATTATGGCGTCGTCGATGAAGTCCTGCACCGCTTCGAG
>JAFYRC010000216.1 GCA_017547065.1 Tidjanibacter sp. | reverse complement strand
CGCTATGGGTAGCGATGATTTGGCGTTCATCACAAAGAACCCCACCACCTTCGTTCACTACAAAGCAGAGAAGACTGCCGGTGACGCTGCCGGTGCTGGTACAAACACTTGGGCCTACAACCTCACTTTGACTGAGTTCAAGGCTTTGTGGGGTGCTGCAACCAACAAGAAGACCGTCTATGATCCCTGTCCTGCAGGCTATGTTGTTGTTACAAGTAGCAACGCTTGGAACAACACCACCACTAAGTACAGCGACTTCACCAAAGATGCAGCCGATGTGAATGGTTACCTGTTTGCCGCAATGCACGAAAACTCGATTGGCTCGTCCTACTACCCCGCAACCGGTTATCGTAACTCCGGTCAGCTGGTAAACGCCGGTTTCGCGGGCTACTATTGGGCTTGCAACTTCAACGCTACGAAGAGTATCAACTGTCCCTATGCTCTCTCTATTGATGGAACAAAAGCAACCAGCGGTCAGGGTCAGCCCCAGAGGGGTTACCCCATCCGTTGCCAGAAGCAGTAAGGAAGAGCGCAAACGCACAAAACCAAACAAGGAGGGGGCAGTAGTTTGGCTCTGCCCACTCCTTACTGAAATCTATTCAAACGAAACAACCCAATGAAACGATTTCTCTTTGCAGTGTTGATGGTGGTCGGCTGCGCCCTCTCCGCAGTGGCTGAGGTGCGACTACCCGACATTATGAGCAGCAATATGGTGTTGCAGCAGCTCTCCGAGGCAACCCTCTGGGGCTATGCCGAGGCGGGTAGCAAAATCACCATCAAACCCTCGTGGGACAAGCAGACCTACACCACTACCACCTCCGCCGAGGGCGAGTGGTTTGTGAAGGTGGCAACCCCACAGGCCTCCAACACCACCTACACAATCAGTGTGCAGGAGAACAAAAGCAAGCCTACCGTGATTGAGAATGTGCTCATCGGCGAGGTGTGGTTCTGCTCGGGCCAGTCCAATATGTTTATGCCCCTGAAAGGCTACACCAGTCAGCCCGTAGAGGGTGGCGCGGAGATGATTCTCAACAGCAGCGAGAACAAAACCATTCGTGTGGCACTCATCAGCAAGCGCGACGCCCTCACTCCCCAGGAGAAGGTGGACGGCAGGTGGTTGGAGTGTAACCCACAAAATGCACAGCTCTTCTCCGCAACGGCCTACACCTTTGCTCTCCAACTCAACCGTGTGTTGGACATTCCCGTGGGTGTTATCACTTGCAGTTGGGGTGGCTCGCACGTGGAGGGTTGGATGCCCCAGGAGCTCCTCGAGGAGTTGGGCTACCAAAACGTACCCGAATGTGCCGCCGACCAGAAGCGTGGCAACAGTAGGCCCATGGTGATGTACAACGGTATGCTCTACCCCCTGCGTCACTACACCATCAAGGGTTTCCTCTGGTATCAGGGTTGCTCCAACGTGAGGTACTACAAAGACTATGCTCGCTATCAGGCCGCAATGGTTGCCCATTGGAGGGATTTGTGGGGCTTGGGCGAGTTGCCCTTCTACTTTGTGGAGATTGCACCTTACGATTACAGCCCCATGGACCGCAAGGGCTACATGTTGCGTGAGCAGCAGAGGCTCTCGCTCGACATGATTCCCAACAGTGGCATGGCCTCCACCGTAGATCTCCTCCAACCCTACGAAACAAAGGTCATTCACCCCTCAAAGAAGAAAGAGGTGGGTCAGAGGCTTGCAATGTTGGCACTCGAAAAGACCTACAAAATCCCCGGTATCGAGGGTGAGAGTCCCCGATTTGTGAGTATGGAGCAGAGGGAGGGCGGAAAAGTGGCCCTCACCTTCACCAACTGTCGCAACGGTTTCTCCACCAAGGGTCCCGTAACGGGCTTTGTGGTGGCCGGCGAGGACAAGGTGTTCCACCCCGCAAAGGTGGAGATCCTCTCGCAGGAGCGCAAGATTGCCCTCTCGTGTCCCGAGGTGAAGGAGATTGTAGCCGTGAGGTATCTCTACGACAACGTACTGTTCGCCAATCTGCACAACATGTGGGAGTTGCCCGTGTTGCCCTTCCGCACCGACGACTGGGAAATTGAGTAGGAAACCCCGTCAATATTAACAAAACTGACAAAATACAAGACAATATGAAGAAACAACTCTTTGTTCTTTTGGCCCTCGTGGTTGGTTTGTCGGCCTGCAACTGCGGCTCCGACAACATCCCCCAGGGTGCAAAGGATATCCTCAAAACCGTGAAGGCCCCCACCTTCCCCGATGTGGACTACAACATCGTGGACTTTGGTGCCGTGGCCGACAGCCTCG
>JAFYRC010000001.1 GCA_017547065.1 Tidjanibacter sp. | reverse complement strand
TATCTCGTTTGAGTTACTCAACTTGGCCGCTACTATGCGGGCAATGCGTCGAGCCTCATCGGCAGGATACAAATCCCCCATACATTGGCATAGGTGGTTGATTATGTCGCAGCGTCGGCCTTGCATCGTTACGCTCGCAATTTTAGGTCGGCCAGCGCAATGGCAACCTCCGCCTCTACAACCACCGCTGCACGCAGGGCTATGCACACGTCGTGGCGGCCACCGATGGTGAGCGGTTCAATGCTCTGGGTGGCAAAATTGTAGGTCTGCTGCTCGCGGCCGATGCTCGACGTGGGCTTTACGGCCACGCGGAACACCACGGGGTTTCCATTCGAAATGCCCCCATTGATGCCGCCTGCGCCGTTGGTTGCCGTTGTACCCTTGCTGTCGACGATGGGGTCGTTGTGCTCCGAGCCACGCATGCGGGCAGCCCCAAAGCCGTCGCCAAACTCCACGCCCCTCACGCCGGGAATGGCAAATGTGAGGTGGGCGATGATGCTCTCCAGCGAGTCGAAGAATGGCTCGCCAACTCCCACGGGCATACCCTCCACACGGCACTCAATCACTCCGCCCACCGAGTCGCCCTCGGCTTGTGCGGCGGCAATGATTGTGGGCCACTCTTGTGCCTCACGGCTACCGCCAAGTTCCACAATCTCGGCCCTCGGTTGGGGGCCAACACCCTCGGTTGGGCCGATAATCTTCTTCGCCACAACGCCCGCTGCCACAAGGGCCAGGGTGAGCCTGCCGGAGAAGTGTCCACCCCCACGCAGGTCGTTGTACCCACCGAACTTAACCTCGGCCACACGGTCGGCGTGTCCGGGTCGGGGGTGGAGTGCGAGGTGTGAGTAGTCGCCACTACGGGTGTTCTCATTGCGGAAGAGAATGGCCACGGGAGCGCCCGTGGTGTGCCCATCGAGGGTGCCACTGATAATCTCGGGGATGTCGCTTTCGGTGCGAGGAGTGGTGCCCGCAGCACCGCTACGCCTGCGTGCCAAGTCGGCCTCAAAGTCGCCCACGCAGAGTGGAATACCTGCCGGCACGCCGTCCACCACAACCCCAATCGCGGGGCCGTGCGACTCGCCGAAAATTGTCAGGCGGAAGTTGCGTCCAAAGGAGTTCATATATCGTAACTATTTGGTGTTGAATTTGTCAAAAAACGTCGGGAACGATTTCCCTACTGCTGTGGTGGAGTCAATGGCGAGCGGAACGCCCACAAAGAGGCTCACAATGGCCAGGGACATCACCATGCGGTGGTCGCCATAGGAGCGCAGGGGAGCCCCTCCCAGCGGAGCGTGCAGGCAGTAGCCCTCGCCGCTGTGGGTGCCCTCAATGGTGAAACTATCGCCCTCGATGGCGATTCTTGCCCCCAGGGCCTTCAGTTCGCTGAATAGGGCCTCTGTGCGGTTGCTCTCCTTGGCCCCGAGGCGGTGTAGGCCACTGATGCGGCTTGTGCCACCGGTAAAGAGCGCCACGACGGATAGCGTGGGGATCAAATCGGGAAAATTGCTTGCGTCCACATCCATTGGGGCGAGCACTTCGGAGGGTAGAAAACGGATTGCCCCCTCGCTCTCCACGATGTTGGCTCCGCACCCTTTGAGGATGTCGATGAGAACCTCGTCGGCCTGCGCGGTGCCCCTGCTCATACCCTCGAGTGTGTACTCGCCACCCTGCAACTTACCTCCTGCCTCGCCACTCTGGGCCAACGCATAGGCGGCCGCAAAGTAGCCCGCCGAACTCCAATCGCTCTCCAAGCGGAGCGACGCGGGGGTGTAGTGTGCCTGTGGGGCGAGCGTGTATTGTAGACCACCGGGCACCTCACGGCGCGTGAGCACGCACCCAAAGGAGCCCATAACCTGCTCGGTAAGATGTAGGTATGGTAGACTCGTGGGGTTGTTGATGGTGAGCGACGTACCTGTGGGTAGCAACGGAAGGGCCATCATCAGCCCCGAGGCCACCTGCGACGAGCGACTGCCGTCGATTGTGATGTTGCGCTCACGAATGGGCCCACCGACCACCATAGGTATTCGGCATCCATCCTCGCCCGAGCCACGCACCTCGGCACCCACACTTCGGAGGGCCTCCACACTCTCTACCAGCGAACGCTGTGGAAGTGTTCCGTGACCCGTGATGTGCACCTCGCAGTTGTCGGTCAGCGCCGCCACGAGGGGCAGGAGGAGCCTTGTGAGCAGACCACTCTCGGCGGTGTCGATGGCCACGTTCGGACGGTTGAGAATCGTGCGTATCTGTTGGGCACCACCACTCACAATGCGGAGCGTGTCGCCCTGTTGTTCTACCTTGCAACCCAGAGCCTCGGCCACACGCAGGGCCCCCAACGAGTCGCCACACGCAGCAAAGCCCTCAATCGTGCTCTCCCCCTCGGCCAACATTGCACACACAATGGCCCTCTGGGCGGCACTCTTGGTGGCGGGGATTGTTACACGGCTGGGGAGCGCAGGGAGCGCAAGGGGTTCTCCGCCACTAAGCATGGCTCCGAGAGCCTCGGCGGTAAATTGCCCGGGGGCGGTGGCAAGCTCGGCCGTTGGGGCAACGTAGGTCCACGGCGCACCAAGCAATAGCGAGAGCCTGCGGGTGAACACACCCTCGGCACCCATGGCGAAGGCAATCAAGCGGTTGGATTGGAAATGATTGTAGAGGGTGGCGATGGTTGCTCCCTCGGCGGTGGTGTGTGCGGTGGTGATGACCTTGGCAATGTCGGCGCCAAGCGAGAAGCAACGCTCGGTGGTGGCGATGAGTTCCTCCAACGAGGGCGTTGCGGAGTAGTTGTGGTAGGAGATGATTACTTTGGCCCCCACACCGTGGGCCTTTTCGATGACGCGCTGGCGGTAACCCTCGGTGGCGTGAATCTCCACATCTACCCACCTTGCGCCCGCCGCCAGAGCTGCTTCCACGGCTCTTTCGGCCTCGGGCTCACTCTCGGGAGTGGTGTGCCAGGTAATCATCACATTGGGGTGCTGACTTACAACCTCGCCCACCTCCGCAGGGGAGAATCCCGCGAGGTCGGCACGCAACTCCACCATCTCTGCGCTCCTCATTTGGCGCAAAGACTCGGCGATGTTCCTATCTGAAATGCTGACACAAAGCATACTCTCTCTCGGACTTAAATTTGCTTGCCGGCGCTCGGTGGCACCTATTAACTCACAAATATACGCAAAAGAGAGCAGAAAGTCAAGTCCCGAAGGCGGTTGGGACCTACTTTCTTTTCATCCTACTCAGAGCCTCGCTGTAACGCTTGGCATAGCGATTGTGCTCGGAGAGGGTGGAGGAGAAGTAGTGTTTGCCCGAAAAGTCCTCCTTGGCGCAGAAGTAGAGCCACTTGTGGTCGGCGTAGCCCAGCACAGCGTCGATGGCCGCAATGGAGGGCATACAGATGGGGCCTGGGGGTAGACCGCGGTGCTTGTAGGTGTTGTAGGGCGAGTCTACCTGGGTGTGCTTGTGGAGTATGCGGGTGAGTGTGAAGTCGCCCACGGCATACTTGGCCGTAGGACAAGCTTGCAGTGGCCAACCTCGGCGCAGGCGGTTGATGTAGACGCCCGCAATCTTGGGCATTTCACCCACAACCTTGGTCTCCTCATAGACAATCGAAGCGAGGTTTATGACCTCCTTCTTGGAGAGCTTCGTGCGCGCAAGCTTGGCGGTGCGCTCCTCGTTCCAAAACTTCTCATACTCCTTGGCTATGCGGTCGGTGAGGGCCTCGGGCGAGATGTTCCACCACACCTCGTAGGTGTTGGGGATGAACATGCCGATAAACTCCTCCTTGGTGAAGCCATATTTCTGCGCCGTAGCCACCGAGGAGAGGTGACCTAACAGCGTGAGAGAATCGGCCTCCACCTGCTCGGCAAGGCGTCCGGAGAGCTGATCGATGGTGCGGATGTTGTTGAAGGTGAGCTTTATGGGCTTCTGCGCACCTGCACGCAGGGCGTTCACCAGGGCCATGGGCGAGGTGCCCGCGCGGAACACATAGTGGCCACCCTTGACGCTTTGGTCGAGTTTTTTGAGCTTGGCCACAAGGTGAACCACACCCCTACGCTCCACACCGTGGGCGGCGAGGGTGTCTGTGAGAGCCTCATAGGTGGAACCTGTGGGCAGATAGAATTCTGTTGCTTCCTTGATGCACGATTTTGTGGCGCTACCGATAGCAACGGTGCCAATGATGCCTACCGCCACCACCAAAACGAGCCCTGCAAAGCCATATAAACCTCTTTTTGCCATAGAATGTCTGAAAATTTTTGCAAAAATAAGAAAAAATTGTACATTTGCATCGGGTAAGTCTTATACGACCAGCTCCTGCTGAATCCCCCAGGCTTGGAAGAGAGCAAGGGTAGGTGGTTGTAGCGGTGCGATGTAAGTAGCTTACCCTTTTTTTATTTTGTTCATTTGATGTTCTTTTCGGTCTTTTTCGAGTGTTACCTCGGTCACATAGTCCCACTATGCTCCCTCGGTAGCCCCTCAAAAAATCCTCGAAAATCTCCATCAAATCGTTCAAAATAATAAGCCTTTGAATGTGGCGGTGTGTGTTCTTTTCGGTCTTTTTTGTGAGTTTCCTCGGTCACATAGTCCCACTATGCTCCCTCGGAAGCCTCTCAAAAAATCCTCAAAAATCTCCGCCAAACCAATCAAAATAAAGGAGTGCTAATTTAAGCCAAACTCATTGAGCCTATGGCAAAACTTGTCAAAATCTATCCACAAAATCCTTCGGAGCGAGAGATTGAAAAGGTGGTGAAGACTCTCGAAGAGGGTGGTGTTATCATCTATCCCACCGATGGAGTCTATGCTTTCGGTTGTTCGTTGCGTAGCCCCAAGGCGCTCGAAAGGCTCGCTGCCCTGCGTGGCAAGAGCGACAAGGATCTTTCGATTGTCTGCTCCGATATCTCCATGGCCGACAAGTTCGCCCGCATAGACAACGCCCAATTCAAAATCCTGCGACGCAATCTTCCCGGTCCTTTTACGTTTATTTTGGAAGCCTCTAACAAGGTGCCCGATAAGGCCTTGGGTGGTAGGAGGATGGTGGGTGTGCGCATCCCCGACAACTCCATTCCGCTGACCATTGTTGAGCGTATGGACTTCCCGATGGCAACAGCCTCTGTGAAGGACGACGACGAGGTTGTGGAGTACACCACCGACCCCGAACTCATTGCCGAGCGCTACGACGAGGGTGTCGACCTTGTGATCGACGGCGGCTATGGTAGCCTTGTGCCCACAACCCTTGTGGACCTCACGGGCGACGAGCCTGAGGTGCTGCGTGAGGGCGGTGGCGAATTGCGTTAGTGTGACCTAAAATAATTATATAAAGCGTGACTATGATGACAAAAAAACAATATTGGTATGAGGCCCTTGTGGGCGGAACGATTGTAGGTGTGGTGGCTGTGGCCTTCTCCATCTTGCTGACACTGATGGGTGGCACCACCGCCGAGCCTTCCATTGCTGTGAAGGCTGTGAACTTCCTCTCGGTCTTTGTGAACATCACCCTGCTCTTTGGCCTTACGCGCCGTTTTTCGGCCAAACATACCCTCGAGGAGGGCTTCTCGTTTGGTAGGGGCCTGGGCTTTGTGGTGGCAATGATGATTTTTGCGGGCGTCATCAGCGGTATTTATAGCTCCGTGATGGCCAACTACTTCATCAAGGCAGAGGTGCTCAGTTCGGTGGACCAGATTATGGCCCAGCTGCAGGACTACTATCCTGCCGAGCAGTTCGACTCGCTCTACACCACAATGCAGAAGGCTGTGATCAACCCCGTCTACCTGACCCTCTCGTCGGTCATCAGCAACTGCTTCACGGGTGCACTTGTGGGCCTCTTTGTGGGCTTCCTCACCCGCCGTCGTCCCGACATCTTTGCCGACACAACAAACGGCGATAATACATTCAATCAGCAGTAAACCACACAGTTATGAATGTTTCGATTGTAATACCCCTCCTGAACGAGAGCGAGTCGCTGGGCGAACTCTACGCTTGGATTGAACGTGTGATGACAGCCGAGGGCTTGTCGTGGGAGGCAATCTTTGTGGACGATGGTAGCAAGGACAACTCGTGGGATGTGATTAGCGAGCTGGCCGCCAAGGATAGCCGCGTGAAGGCGGTGCGATTCCGTCGCAACTACGGCAAGAGTGCTGCACTCTACTGTGGCTTCGAGCGCGCCGAGGGCGACGTGGTGATCACCATGGACGCCGACTTGCAGGACTCGCCTGACGAGATTCCTGCACTCTACCGTATGATTATGGAGGAGGGCTATGATATGGTGTCGGGCTGGAAACGTACCCGTCACGATCCTCTGGGTAAGACCCTGCCGAGCAAGTTCTTCAATGCCACTTGCCGCGCCGTGTCGGGCATCAAGCTCCACGACTTCAACTGCGGCCTCAAAGCCTATCGCAACAAGGTTGTCAAAAGCATCGAGGTCTATGGCGAGATGCACCGCTACATTCCCATTCTGGCCAAGAAGGCCGGCTTTGGCAACATCGGTGAGAAGGAGGTGACCCACTATGCCCGTAAGTTTGGCTACAGCAAGTATGGCTGGGAGAGGATGCTCAAGGGCTACCTCGACCTCATCACTGTGATGTTCGTATCGCGCTATGGCCGCTCGCCAATGTATTTCTTTGGTGGCGCAGGCACTCTGATGTTCCTGTTGGGCTTTGTGGCCATTGTGTGGATTGTGGTGGAGAAGTTTGCCTTGGGCCTGCCGCTCACCAACCAACCCCTCTTCTACATGAGCCTTGTGGCCATCATCCTGGGCGTTATGCTCTTCCTGGCGGGCTTCTTGGGCGAGCTCATCAACCGCAATGCCCCCGAGAGGAACCACTATTTTATCGACGAGGAACTGAAATAGACGTTTAATAATTATACCTATTTTATATTATGTGGCAACGTAAACAAACACTCTATATGTTGGCAGCCGCCGGCCTGATGGTGGCAATGTGCATTGCGCCTTTGGCTCGCTATATTGTCGACGGCAACGAGGGTGCCCTTGTGGCCTTCGACTATTGGTGGCTTGGTGGCCTTGTAGCCCTTGCGGCCTTGGTGCCCTTTGTGACCATCTTTTTGTTCAAAGACCGCCTTTTGCAGGTGCGCCTGTTGGTGGCCGATGTGGTACTTTTGCTTGGAGCACAGGGCTTTGGCTTGTGGGCTGCGCTGGGCTTTACCGCCACAGCTAAGGCTGCGGGTGAGGTAGCCGTGGGCTATGTTTGCACTCCCGTAGTATTCCCCATTGTGAGTGTCATCTTGGTGATTCTTGCCATTCGTGGCATTTGGAAGGATGAGGTTTTGGTTCGTTCGTTGAACCGCATCCGCTAAAAAACAGATTATCTCGGGTAAATTTTGCACCGCACTGCGATAAGCGGGCTCCTCATTTGCGTCAGCAAACTGCGGGCCCGCTTTCTTGTTTGGCACAAAATTTTCTCCGAGATAATCAGTTTTTACAACACCAAATGTTATTTGTCGCACACTTTGCGTTGTTTTTGATGTCAACCGCCGACCGTCAACCGTCAACCGTCAACCGATAATCCCCTTTTAGACCACCCATTCCATCCAATCACTCCCCCTCTAAGTTAGAGGGGGTGGTCGAAGACCGGGGGCGTCTGTAAAAACAAAGACACGGGTGTCAAAAAAGATACCCGTGTCTTGTTGTCGTTAGTCGTTAGACGTTAGACGTTGGACAATAGCCGTTAGTCGTCTTATTTTACAATATTAAGCAACTCTTGGTTGTT
>JAFYRC010000215.1 GCA_017547065.1 Tidjanibacter sp. | reverse complement strand
TTCCTTTTTCAGGCGCACAAATATACTCCTTTTTTATTAAATAGGTATACTATTCTGTTATTATTTTCACACTTTTTTGCTCACATTTATTTTCCTACCTTTGCAGTCATATATGGCATGGCAATTTGTTGACATACACACCCACGAACCACTCGGAGATAAACTCGGCTTGCGTTCCGTCAGGTTAGGAGTTGATGATACCGAGGGGCTGTGTGGGGCAATTTCCGTTGGCGTACATCCTTGGGATGTAGAAAAGGTGTCTGATTTTGCGGATGAATTAAGGCGTATTGAGTGTGTAGCAATTGGCGAAGTTGGGCTGGATAAGGCGTGTGGCGTTGATTTTGGATTGCAATCGCAAATATTTGAGCAGCAAGTACATATCGCAATTGAACGAAACCTTTCGTTGATTGTTCACAATGTGAGGGCGCAACAAGAAATCGTAAGGATTTTGGCTCAACACCCCACCCTTGCTGTGATTTTCCATGGCTTTATCGGCTCGCTCCAACAAGCCGAACAGTTGTGGCAACTCGGCTACTACACATCCTTCGGTTTTGGAGCTATGCGTTCACCCAAAACAATGGATGCTTTGAGGGTGTGCCCGAGCGATCGCCTATTCCTCGAAACGGATGTCGATACAAGGAGTGTTGTTTCTCTGTACAAGGAGGTTGCGCAGTTGAGAGGTGTGCCAATGGAAGAACTAAAAAAGGATATTTATAACAATTATAAACGCATATTTGATAGATGAGTTGGACCGAAAGAACCGAACTCTTGTTGGGTGAGGAAAAGTTGAATATTTTGCGCAATGCCCACGTTCTTGTGGTTGGTTTGGGTGGCGTTGGTGCCTATGCTGCGGAGATGCTGGCGAGAGCTGGCGTTGGGCGTATGACCATCGCTGATGCCGACGTTGTTGGCGAGTCGAACATCAACCGCCAACTGCTTGCTCTCACATCAACCGTTGGTAGAAATAAGAGTGATGTTATGGCTGAAAGACTGCGAGATATCAATCCCGAAATAGGGTTAACGATTGTCACCGAATACATCCGAGATGAGAAGACTTACGAGCTGTTGGATGCAGCAAAATACGACTATGTTGTGGACTGCATCGACACCCTTTCGCCCAAGGCAAACCTCATTATGTCGGCCCTTGAAAGGGGTATGAAAGTGGTGAGCTCGATGGGTGCAGGTGCGAAGACCGACCCTACGAAAGTTGAGATAAAGGATATTGGCAAAAGCCACCACTGTCCGCTGGCCCACATGTTGCGTAAGAGATTGCACAAAGTGGGTATTCGCAGTGGCTTCTATGCAGTATTTTCTCCCGAGCCCGTGCGTGAGGGCGCAATGATTATAGCGGAGGAAACGAACAAAAAATCCAACGTCGGCACCATCTCCTACATCCCCGCCGTGTTCGGTTGTGCTTGTGCGAGTGTGGTGGTGCGTGATCTTCTTGGTGAACTTGAAGTGTAATCACCTAAATGACTGATAATATGAAAATTGTATTTCTTGACGAATATACTCTTGGCGGTGCAGATCTCGGTATCATTCGCTCGCTGGGCGACTATACAGGCTATGTCAAAACCTTGCCCGGTGAGGTTGTGGAGAGGGCAAAGGATGCCGAGGTTGTAATCGTTAATAAGGTCGTTATTGGCGAGCGAGAGATGGACTTGCTACCCAATTTGCGCCTTATTTGTGTGGCGGCTACGGGTGTTAATAATATCGAC
>JAFYRC010000214.1 GCA_017547065.1 Tidjanibacter sp. | reverse complement strand
TACGCTCACACCCTCACGCTTGGCACGTTCCGCTGCGCGGGCGCCGTCCAGCGCTGTGTGTCCCCACGTCAGCAGGGCAACATCCTTACCCTCGCGGAGCACCTCGCCCACGCCAATGGTCAGTTCCTTCATTGGGCCCTCGCCCACGCCCTCCGCACGTCCGCGCGGGTAGCGAATAACAAAGGGGCCCTCCGAACGGTAGGCGGTGTACATCATATCCCTCAGTTCTTGCTCGTTGCGGGGAGTGGCAATGCGTAGGTTGGGAATCGGGCGGAAGTAGGCAATGTCAAACTCGCCGTGGTGGGTTGCACCATCCTCGCCAACAAGGCCCGCCCTATCGAGGCACATCACAACGTGGAGCCCTTGCAGGGCCACATCGTGGATGACATTATCGTAGGCCCTCTGCATAAATGAGGAGTAGATATTACAGAAGGGCACCATTCCCTTGGCTGCCAGACCGGCCGAGAAGGTCACGGCGTGGCCCTCGGCAATGCCTACGTCGAAGCAACGCTCGGGCATCTCGCGTTGGAGAATGTTCATTGAGCAACCCGTGGCCATGGCGGGGGTAATGCCAACCACTCGCTCGTCGGCCTTTGCGAGTTCCAACAGCGCACGTCCAAAGACATACTGGTATTTTGCAGGCCCACTGCCCGAAGGCTCGCGCTCGCCCGTGGCGGCGTCAAACCTACCCGGTGAGTGCCACACGGCCGCATCACCACGCTCGGCAGGCTCGTAGCCCTTACCTTTGACGGTCATCACGTGCAATAGCTTGGGGCCGTTGATGTCTTTCAGGTGCGCCAGGGTGTCCACCAAGCTCTCCACATCGTGGCCATTGGTGGGGCCAAAATAGCGCATATTAAGGCTCTCGAAGAGGTTGCTCTGGTAGAGGAGGCCTCGTTTGAGTCCACGGCCCACCAACTGCACAAATCGGCGTAGGCGTGGAGTGAGGCTCATGCCGTTCCACACGCGGCTCTTCATGCGGTTGTACTTGTGGGAGGAGCTGATGCGCAGCAGGTGCTTACGCAGGGCGCCCACGTTTGTGTCGATACTCTGGCGGTTGTCGTTGAGGATTACCAGTAGGTTCGACTTGGATGCGCCGGCGTTGTTGAGTCCCTCGAAGGCAAGACCACCGGTGAGGGCACCGTCGCCAATCACGGCCACCACATTGCCACTCTCGCCTTTAAGGCGGTGTGCCTCGGCCATACCGAAGGCTGCCGAAATCGACACCGACGAGTGACCCGCACCAAACGAGTCGCCCTCGCTCATGCGGGGGAAGCCAGCAATGCCACCCTTGGTACGCTGGGTGGCGAGGGCTTCGCGACGGCCTGTGATAATCTTGTGGGCATAGGCCTGGTGGCCAACGTCCCACACGACACTATCCTGCGGAAAATCAAACACATAGTGCACAGCCACGGCGATTTCCACCGCTCCAAGGCTCGACGAGAGGTGGCCTGGATTGTCCGCACAGCAGCGCACAATCCAATCACGCACCTCGGCGCAATAGTCTTTCAGTTCGCCCACTTTGAGTGCCTTCAAGTCGGCGGGCGAATTGACCTTTTCGAGATATTTATATGCTGGTTTTTCCACGTTCAAACTCAATATATACCACAAAGATACCAAGAAAGTTGAGAAGAAGGGGTTTTTTCCGAAAAAAAAGTCGTATATTCGTGCTCGTAAGATGGCGCACTGCGCCCCGAAGTGAAACAACAATACAGTAAACGAATATGAAATACAAACGTATATTGCTCAAACTCAGCGGCGAATCGCTCGCTGGTGAGAGTGGCAGGGGCCTCTCCACAGAGGTGCTCGACAGCTACACACAGCAGATTAAGTATGCCGTAGAACAGGGCGTGCAGATTGGTATTGTCATCGGTGGTGGCAACATCTTCCGTGGCCTGCAGGGTGTGGGTCGTGGTTTCGACCGCGTGAAGGGCGATCAGATGGGTATGCTCGCCACTATCATCAACTCTCTCGCACTCCACTCGCACCTCGAAAGTGCAGGCGTGAAGACCAAGGTGCTCACCTCCATCCGCATGGAACCCATTGGCGAGTACTTCTCGAAGGCCAAAGCGCTCGAATACTTGGAGGCCGGCTATGTGGTAATCATTGGTGGTGGCACTTCCAATCCCTATTTCTCCACCGATAGTGCTTCGGCCCTGCGTGGTGTGGAGATTGAGGCCGAGGTGCTCCTGAAAGGTACTCGCGTGGACGGCGTCTACACCGCCGATCCCGAGAAGGACCCCACAGCGACCAAGTTTGATGAGATTACCTTCGACGAGGTCTACTCGCGTGGTCTGAAAATTATGGACCTCACGGCGTTCACCCTCTGCAAAGAGAACAAGTTGCCCATCATTGTGTTCGATATGGACACCGAGGGCAACCTCCAAAAGGTGCTCGAAGGCGAGAACAACGGAACGCTTGTGCACAACTAACGGGTGCACCCCACGGCTGTGAAACGCATCGCCATACTCCTCACGCTGCTCTGTGCCACATTTACTCTGTGGGGGCAGGAGAGTGTGCCCTCGGAGCCCCAAGCGGAGCAGAGGGTGGTTGTGGCAGACGAATATGCCCTCGTGGGTGTGGGCGACCAGGTGCCCGACTTTGTGGTGCCGATGACCAATGGAAAGAGCGTGGCAATAGCCGACCTGCGTGGCAAGGTGGTGCTCATAACCCTTTGGGCAAGTTGGTGCCCCTCGTGTCGCAAGGAGTTTGCGGCCATAGCGAATGGGGCATTTGATGGGATCATGGAACACAACGATTTTGTGTGGCTTCCCATCGCCCGAGAGGAAAACCTCGCAACGGTGAAGGTGTGGTTTGAGCAGAAGGGATATGATTTTGTTTCGGGCTACGACACCGACCGCAGTATATACAGCCTCTTTGCCGAGCAGGAGATACCTCGCAACATCGTGGTTGATGCCGAGGGACGCATAACACACCACCACAGTGGCTATAACAAAAAGGAGTTTCCACAGCTGGTGGCCGAAATTGAAAAAATGTTAAACTAAAAAAGATACGACTATGAGCGACGAATCAATGTTGATTATGGAGGTGGCTGATGAGAAGATGAAAAAGGCCATCGACCACTTGAATGAAGCACTCCTCGGAGTGAGGGCCGGCAAGGCCAGTACCCACGTTTTGAGGGGTATTATGGTTGAGTACTATGGCGTAGCTACCCCCATTGAGCAGGTGGCAAGCGTCAATGTGCCCGATGCAAAGACCATTCTCGTACAGCCCTGGGAGCGCAGTATGATTGGCCCCATCGAGAAGGCAATCATCAATAGCAACATCGGCCTTACTCCTTCGAACAATGGCGACTACATCCGCCTGAACATCCCC
>JAFYRC010000213.1 GCA_017547065.1 Tidjanibacter sp. | reverse complement strand
GACTCGGAGGCTGCAGTGACAAAACTCTTCCCCTTGTTTGTCGACCAGGCAGGTGCACGCAACGGTTATATTGTGGAGTACACTCCCTTTGCGTTCAGGGTTAACCCCAAGAAGGGCGGACGAAGCGTGTCGCCTACTTATAGCCTTGCCGACGGTAGCGAGGCAGCTGGATTTACTCTCGACTTCAGGCGTAACTTCTACTTCTACAAACTCGGTGGTCCCGAGCAGCACGTGGAGGGTAAGCTCGCCGCCGACACCTTCCTCTACTGCGTGTGGAGCAAATACTTTACGGCAGTGGGTAAGGCAGTCAACACCGGTGCTTGTGGTCCTATGTCCTACTACGGCGATAAGAACGGCGATAATGGTCGTTTGGGCCTCACGGGTGCCTACGTTGAGCCCGGCACCTTGCAGGTGGTGGTGAACCCCGATAAGTTTATGGACGACTACGGCTATGGTCATGGTGTGGTTGTAGCGGAGATGGTGTGCAATGTCAACGACATCGATCCCGTGAATACTTCGAGTAAGAATACCTTCCCCATCGTTATATGGTTGGATCCCAGCTACACTAAATAAAAAGATTTTGTAGGTATGAAAAATATTGTTTCGATCATAAGGACAGCAGCTGTGGCAATCCTTTCGCTGCTCCTCTCGACGGGAGCCTTTGCCCAGCAGAACATCACCGTCAAAGGTGTGGTCTATGGAGAGGGTAATGAGCCTCTCATCGGTGCGAGTGTAGTGGTGGAGGGTACCACCAATGGTACAATCACCGATGCGGAGGGTAAGTTTACCATTTCCGCATCCAAGACCGGTATTTTGGTGTTTGACTACCTCGGCTACACCACCGAAAAGGTGAATGTGGCAGGTAAGCAGAGCCTGAGCGTGACGCTCAAAGCAGAGACCGTGTTGGACGAAATCGTGGTTGTGGGTTATGCTACAATGAAACGTAGTGACCTTACCGGCTCGGTTTCGTCGGTTAGCTCAAAGAGCATCGAGAGCTTCAAGACCGGCTCGGTTGTGGAGGCGCTCGGTGGTCAAATCGCAGGTGTGAACATCACCTCCACCGATGGTACTCCCGGTGCATCGCAGGAGATTAAGATTCGTGGTGTCGGTACGGTTACCGGCGACTCGTCGCCCCTCTACATCGTGGATGGTTTTGAGGTGTCGGACATCTCCTACCTGGCAAACCAGGACATCAAGTCGGTGGATGTGCTCAAAGATGCGTCGGCGTCGGCTATCTATGGCGCAAGGGCTGCCAATGGTGTGATTCTGATCACAACCAAAGATGGCCGCGAGGGTAAGTCGGAGGTGAGCTACAATGGTTCGATGAGCTTCCGCTCGCTCTCCAAGCACCTCGAAGTGTTGAACACCCACGACTTTGTGGCTCTCCAGATGGAGCTTAACCCCACCCGCTACGGACAGCGCTACTATCAGTCGGGTAACGACAAGGATGGTGTGCCCTACCGCTACCAGTCGCTTGAAGACTATCTCAACGTCCCCGGTGTGGACTGGCAGGATGAGGCCTTCCGCAACACTTGGTCGCAGAGCCACGATGTGAGCATTATGGGTGGCGACAAGGATACCAAATACACAGCCTCCTTCTCGCACTTCGACGAGGACGGTCTGTTCCAGGCAAACTCCTTTGCTAAGAACTCGGCCCGCTTGAAATTCACCCAGCAGGTCTACAAATGGATGAGGTTTGACGCATCGCTCAACTACACCAACAGCTTCGCCGGCGGTGTGGGTACAGGTGGCGGTACGCTCAGCAACATCATTCAGTATCGCCCCACCGGTGGTCTGTTTGTGTCGGACTACCAGTTGCGTTACAACACCGTAGACCCCACTCTCGAGGAGGTGGGACTCTCCAATAGCAACTACTTCAACCCCATTCTCAACTCCGAGAAGGTGGACCAGAGTAAGAAGATTGACCAGTGGATTGGTAACGCATCGCTTAATATTCAGCTCGCCAAGGGTTTGTCGTTCAAATCGGCATTCTCCTACAACGAGGCATTCCGTAGGGACGATGTTTTCTATCGCGAGGGTAGTAATATGGCCCACCGCACCGCAGGCCCCTATGGTAACTCCAAGATGCAGAAACAGCTCCGCTGGACCAACAATAACGTGTTGACCTACAAGAAAACCTACGCAAGGAGGCACGATGTGCAGTTTGTGCTCGGTCACGAGGTTTCCTACAACCTTGTAGAGTATCTCTATGCCGAGTCGAGGGAGTTCCCCTTGGATAACCTCGGAGTGAACAACCTCGGTTTGGGTGCCGTGCCCAGCGCTGTGGAGTCGGGCAAGTCCGACAACAAGCGACTCTCCTTCTTCGCTCGCGCTTTCTACGACTACAACGATCGCTATATGCTGACCGCAACTCTGCGTGCTGATGCGTCAACAGTCTTCTCGGCCAACAATAAGTGGGGTGTGTTCCCCTCGTTTGCTGCTGCGTGGAACATCACACAGGAGAGCTTCATGGAGAACACCAAGGATTGGCTCTCCAACCTGAAATTGCGTCTGGGTTGGGGTACGGTTGGTAACGACCGCATCAGCAACTACCTCTCGCTGAACCTCTACAACGACTACAAACTCGGTCTTGGCTCGCAGCAGGTTACCGTGTTGACCCCCGCACAGCTTGCTAATGAGAATCTTCGTTGGGAGGGCTCGACCACCACAAACATTGGTTTGGACGTGAGCCTCTATGGCGGTAGGGTTAACCTGATGGTTGATGCATTCGTGAAAGATTCGAAAGACCTGCTGTTGGCACAGAACCTCTCCTATGTGACCGGTTTTGGTGAGCAGTGGCAGAATGTGGGTAAGATCCGCAACAAAGGTATCGAGCTCACGCTTAATACCGTGAACGTCAGCACTAAGGACTTCTATTGGTCGACTGACCTGAACTTGTCGTTCATCCGCAACACCCTCGTGGCTTTGCAGGATGGTACCGACTATATCCTCTCGCGCTCGGGCTTTAACTCCAACTTCTCGAGCTACGACTACATCGCACAGGTGGGCCAGCCCATCGGTAGTATGTATGGCTACGTATTCGACGGCATCTATCAATACTCCGACTTTGACGTCTATGCCGATGGTACAATGCACCTCAAAGAGGGTGTGGTGGATATCTCCGAGCACGCCACTGAGGCAGTCTACCCCGGTTTTGTGAAATATAAGGATATGGATGACGACGGAATTATTACCTCCAAAGACCGTACAATCATCGGTAACGGTCAGCCCGACTGGTTTGGTGGTATCACCAACTCGATGAGGTATCGCAACTTCGATTTGAGCTTTATGTTCCAGTTCTCGGTGGGTAATGATGTCTACAACGCTCAGAGGATGTGGAGTACTCAGTCGAGGCTCGAGATGCAGAACATGCTCGTGGAGGTTGCCGACCGTTGGACCGCAACAAACGCATCCAATAAGGTGCCCGCGGCAAAGGGTTATGTTGCCTATGATGTCTACTCCCGATTTATTGAGGACGGTTCGTTCTTGAGGCTCAAAAATGTAACCCTCGGTTACACCCTGCCCAAGCACATCCTTGGCCGATTCCACATCAGCAACCTGCGACTCTATGCAACCGCACAGAACCTCTGGTGCTTGACCAATTATAGTGGCTACGACCCCGAGGTTAGCATGAGGAGCAGCAACCTGATGCCGGCATTCGACTATGGTGCCTACCCCAAGAGCAAGGTTATTACGTTTGGTGCAGAACTTAAATTCTAATGACGACGGAAGAGTATGAAAAGAGTATATAATATATTGGTAGTTTTGTCGAGTTTGGTGTTGGCGGCAGGCCTTGGTTCCTGTTCGCTCGACGAGAATGTCTACACACAGGTCGACAAAGGTAGTTATGTGAAGAATGCCGAACAGGCAGAGACCGTTCTGCTCGGCGTGTACAGCAAACTGGGTTACGACGGTATCTATGGTATGAACCTCTCGATGGTCTTTGATCTTCCCAACGACCAGGCAAAGGCAGAGGGTACAACCACCGTTGGTACTCGTCAGCAGGCAAGCAATGCTTATAGTACCACCGACTCCTCGGTGCAGGAAACTTGGGCTACGCTCTACTCGGGTGTCTACTGCGCTAACGACTTCATCGAAACAATGCAGGCAAGGCTCCCCGAGTTCCCCGAGAGGGATTTGGCACTGGCAGATATCTACATTGCTGAGGCCAAGGTTTTGAGGGCAATATTCTACTTTGAGTTGGTTAGGTGGTTTGGCAATGTGCCCTTGATCACCCACACCTCGATGTCGAGCTGGCACCCCTCGAAGTTTGAGCAGGAGGATCCCGTGAAGGTATATGAGTATATTGAGGAAGATCTTCTCGAAGCAATCCCTGTGTTGCCTTGGATTGACAATGACACAAGGCTCAATAGTGCCTTCCGTATCTCGAAAGGTACAGCCTATGGTCTGTTGGCCAAGGTGTATGCAACCTGGGCTGGCTATCCCCTCCAGGATGAGTCGAAGTGGGAGCTTGCAGCAGGTGCAGCAGGTGCAGTTGTCAACTCCAACAAGCACTCGCTCGTACCCAATTTCAGGACCCTCTGGACCAACTGTGCAAACAATGTGTGGGAGCCCAAAGAGAGCCTCTTGGAGGTGTCCTACTGGTCGCCCCAGTCGACCAACACAACCAGTGGTCGCGTGGGTAAGTGGAATGGTGTGACTGCACAGAATGGCTCAATCAAGGGTTCCTACAACATCGCTCTCTACAAGGTTGACCCCAACTTTGTGGCCGAGTGGGAGAACTACGACGTTGATCAGCGCTGGGCTTATGCCTTTGCTGACTACAAATACACCACAGCCACCGGTAAGACCTGCATCGAGAACCTCAAAGTGAATGGCGAGGCTACCGACATCACTTTCGAGATGGCAATGAACAAGGATTGGCTCGGTTGGGATGCCGCTTGGCGTAAGAAATACAGCGGACAGCTCAGCCCCCGCAAGTGGGATATTGAGGAATTTGTGAAGGACGAGAACCAGTTGCCCGACAACAACTGCTCGAATGTGAACTGGTATGTGCTCCGCTATGCCGACGTGCTGTTGCTCTATGCAGAGGCACTCAACGAGTGGAAGGGTGCTCCCACCTCGGAGGCTTACGAGGCTGTTAATCAGGTGCGTAGGCGTGGCTTTGGTGAGGATCTGACTATTCCCTCGGCTGTGGCCGATCTTCCCGCAGAGATGGACTATGAGAGCTTCCAGCAGGCCGTGAGGACCGAGCGTAGCCACGAGCTCTGCCACGAGGGTCACCGCCGTCAGGACTTGGTGCGCTGGGGTATCTACTACGAAACCGTACAGGCAACCTACAAAAAACTGATGGATTGGCACGAGTCGGCACCCGAGTACTACATCGGTGTGGACTACACCAAGAAGAACAAAAACGAGCTGTTGCCTATCCCCCAGAGGGAGATGGACTTGTGTGAGAAGTTCGAACAAAACCAGGGCTGGAAATAATCGGCAGTCTATAGTGTGAAAAAAAGTAATAAATAAGGAAAATATCAATGAAAATTAAACACCTCATTATTGCAGCTATTGCCGTGGTGGTAATGACCGGCTGCTGCTCGCAACCCAAAGATTATGGCTGGATTAAGACCGGCCTTGACCGTGCTGCTGCACAGCTCCTCTGGACTGCCGAGGAGATTGCCGACACCAATAAAATCCCCCGCTCCATCTGGGCTGGCTATGACGCAGAGTTACTCGAGCGTCAGTTGGAGAAGGATTTTGAAACATTCAAAGATTCGCTCCGCAAGAAGGCTGCACCCGAGTTGTTGGGTAAGCGCCGCCTGGCAGGTGTGTATGATTGGACCAGCGGTTTCTTCCCCGGCTCGCTGTGGTATGCCTATGAGCTTACCGGTGGCGAGGCTCTCAAAGAGGCTGCCGTGAAGTTCACAAACCTTCTCTACCCCGTGAGCCACTACACCCAGACTCACGACTTGGGCTTTATGATTAATTGCAGCTATGGCAACGCCCACCGCCTTGCTCCCTGCGATACCATCCCCGAGGTGCTTGTTCGCACTGCCGATAACCTTTGCAGCCGTTTCAATAAGGAGATTGGTTGCATCCGTTCGTGGGACTTCGGCGCTTGGAACTTCCCCGTGATTATCGACAACATGATGAACCTCGATTTGCTCTTCTCGGCTTCGAAAATAACCGGTAATCCATACTACGCGCAGGTGGCTGTAATCCACGCCAATACCACAATGGCTAACCACTTCCGTGAGGATATGACCTCCTACCACGTTGTTAGTTACAACCCCGATGGTACGGTGGAGGTTAAGCAGACCTATCAGGGTAAGGCCGACGATTCGGCTTGGGCAAGGGGTCAGGCTTGGGGTGTGTATGGCTACACTGCAGCCTATCGCGAGACCGGCGACCATAGGTATCTCGATCACGCTGTGAAGATTGCCGACATGATTATGAGCCGTGTGCAGACCGAAGATGCAATTCCCTACTGGGACTACAACGCTCCTGCTCACGTTGACACTCCTCGCGACGCTTCGGCTGCTGCTGTTACCGCCTGCGGTCTGCTTGAGTTGAGCACCCTGGTGAAGAGTGGTAAGAAGTATTTCGACTACGCAGAGAAGATTCTCATGAGCCTTTCGAGCGACGCATACCTCGCTGCTGAGGGTACCAACGAGGGCTTTGTGCTGATGCACTCCACCGGTTCGCTACCCCACGGCTCGGAGGTGGATGTTCCTCTGAACTACGCCGACTACTACTACCTCGAGGGACTCCAGAGGTATATGGCTTTGGAGGGTGTGGTGTATGCCGATTTGTAGGCCTGCACTGCATGCGCATTGGATTGATTCATAAACTTTTAAGACGATAGTTATGCGTCTACGTTTTCGACTTTTTATGCTGACAGCAGCTCTTGTGGCCGCTGTTGGTGTAGCAGGTGCACAGCCTTCGTTAAAGGAGGAGGCTCTCGCTCTGCTTAACCTCGAAATGCCCGAGTTGGCCGAGGTGAAGGCTCTCCATTCGGAGGGTAGGGTGGAGGAGGCAGCAGAGGCTCTGTTGGCCTACTACAAGGCTCGCACCCACATCACAACGCCCGATATTCCCGACCCCGCAGCCGTGCGTATCGCACCCAACGAGCAGAAGTGGGCCGATGAGGCGTTGGAGCACACCTTCTTTGTGCACTATGGCTACCAGCCCTCGTTCAACTACGGCGAGGATATCGACTGGCGCTACTGGCCCGTGAAGGATAACGAGCTCCGTTGGCAGCTCCACCGACACAAGTGGTTTACCCCGATGGGTAAGGCCTACCGCACGAGTGGCGACGAGAAATATGCCATCGAGTGGACCAAACAGTATGTTGATTGGATCCGCAAAAATCCCCTCGTGAAAATCGACAAGGAGGAGTATGAAATCAGCAACGAGAGCACCATCAAGGCCGACGCCGAGAATGCTCGCTTTGCGTGGAGGCCCTTGGAGGTGAGCCACCGATTGGAGGATCAAACGCTCCAATTCCAGCTCTTTATCTGCTCGCCCGCCTTTACGGCCGAGTTCCTCTGTGAGTTCCTTGTGAACTACCACCGCCACGCCGAGCACATCCTGGAAAACTACTCCGCCAAGGGTAACCACCTCCTTTTTCAGGCGCAGAGGATGCTCTATGCCGGCACTTTCTTCCCTGAGTTTAGACGTGCCGAGGTGTGGCGACAGAGCGGTGTGGAGGTGCTCAATAGGGAGGTTGCGGTGCAGGTGTTCGACGATGGTGGACACTTCGAGCTCTGTCCCCACTACCATCTGGCAACCATCAACATCTTCTATGAGGCGCTCCAAGTGGCAACCCTCAATGGGTTCAAGGAGGCCTTCCCCAAGGAGTATATCGACGCTCTGGAAAGGATGATTGTCTTCTATGCCAACATCTGTTTCCCCGACTACGAGAACCCCTGTTTTAGTGACGCAAAGGTGGCAACCAAGGGCGAGGTGATTAAGAACTACCGCTCGTGGCTCGATGTCTTTGGCGACAACGAGTTTATCCGTTATATGGCCTCCGATGGTCAGCAGGGTGCACTGCCCGACTACAAGTCGCAGGGCTACCTCACGGCAGGTTTCTTTGTCTTCCGTAGCGGCTGGGGCAATGATGCCGTGCAGATGGTTGTTAAGGCGGGTCCCAAAGGTGAGTGGCACTGCCAGCCCGACAATGGTACCTTTGAGCTTTGGTACAACGGTCACCGACTGATGTCCGACAGTGGCTCCTATATCTACGCCGGTGATGCGGAGGTGATGAAGTGGCGCAACTGGTTCCGCCAGACCGCTGTGCACAACACCTTGTCGCTCAATGGCGAAAACCTCCAAACCACCGAGTCGAAAACACTTCTCTGGCAACCCGAGGGCGATGTGCAGGTGCTCGTGACCGAAAACCCGTCGTATGAGGGTCTTACCCACCGCCGAACGGTGTTCTTTGTGGAGGAGAAGTGGTTTGTGATTGTGGACGAGGCTGTTGGTGATGCAGAGGGCATTGTTAATCTCAATTACCAGCTCCCCGTGGGCGAGGTTAGTGTGGCGAAGGAGGCAATGCGTTGCGCTACGCTCAACGACTTTGAGAGTAACCTCACGCTCCAATGTTTTGCCCCCAAGGGCGCCTACACCACCGAGGCTGAGGGTTGGTTCTCCGACAAGTATAAGAGCAAGGTGGAGCGCAAGAGGGTGAGCTTCGATGTGGCTAAAAAATCCACGGACAAGGCCGTGCGCTACATCACCGTTATCGTGCCCCATAAGGAGGCTCAAAACGGCCCCAAAATCGACGCTAAATTCATCGGTAAGGGGTACAGCCCCAACGGTGTAGGCGTGCAGGTTAAGGTGGACGGAAAGAGTAGAAAATTGAAAGTTGAATTTTAGGCATACGAACAATAATATGAAGAGAAATTTTGTATTGCTGTGCGGGTTGCTGTGTGCGCTTGTTGGGTGTACAAAATCTGCAAACATCATCGAGGAGAATGTGGCCAACGCCGAGGTGCAACTCTCCGCGTTGCTCGCTGCGTGCGAGGAGGAAGGTCAAGTTCGCATTCCCTCAACCTATCGTGACGAGAAGTTGAGGTTTGTCTCTCCGCGCGACTGGACGAGCGGTTTCTTTGCCGGTTCGCTGTGGTATATGTATGAACTCACACGCGACGAGAAGTGGGCCGAGGCAGCACAGCGCCACACCGAAAATCTCCACGAGATTCAGTACTTCACTGGTCACCACGATGTGGGCTTTATGATTGGCAGTAGCTATGGCAACGGTCGCAAGCTCAAACACATAGAGGGATACGATACGGTTATTGTCAACGCTGCCAAGGCGCTCTGTACTCGCTATCGTCCCGATGCGGGTGTGTTGCAGTCGTGGAATGTCGACTCGGGCTGGCAGTCCAAAAAGGGTTGGATGTGTCCCGTGATTATCGACAATATGATGAACCTCGAGTTGCTCTTCAAGGCAAGCCTTATCAGTGGCGACGAGAGCTTCCGCAATGTGGCAATTTCGCACGCCGACAGAATCCTCGAGCACCACTATCGCCCCGATTACAGTACTTGGCACGTTGTGGACTACGACCCTGCAACGGGTGCCGTGAGGGGTAAGTATACAGCCCAGGGTGCCTCCGACGATTCGGCGTGGGCAAGGGGTCAGGCGTGGAGTCTTTATGGCTACACAATGACCTATCGTTATGTGCGCGATGCGAAGTATTTACAGCAGGCCGAAAACATCGCGAAGTTCATCTTCTCGCACCCCAATCTGCCCGCCGATTTGGTGCCTTATTGGGACTACAACGCCCCCAATATCCCCAATGAACCGAGGGATGTTTCGTCGGCAGCCATTGTCGCTTCGGCCCTCTATGAGCTCTATGGACACACCCTCAATGAGGGCTATAGGGCGTTGGCCGACAAGATTGTTGAGTCGCTCTCACAGCCTGCATACAGGGCAGCGCAGGGCGCAAATGGAGGCTTCCTGCTTATGCACTCGGTGGGTAGCATTCCCCACAATTCCAACATCGATGTGCCCCTGAACTACGCCGACTACTACTTCTTGGAGGCGTTGGTGCGCAAGAGTTGTATCGAGTTGGGTGTGCCGGCGGTAGTGCTTTAATGTCGACCGTCAACCGTCGACCGTCTGATAGACTCCCCGCGAATTTCGTGGGGAGTTTTTTGTTGAAATCGGGTGCTGTTTAGGGGTGAAATTGTGCTGTTTGAGGGGGTAAAGTTAGGGCGGTTTTGCGGGGGAAAATTGCACATATTTAGGTGGGATATTTTGGCTGTTTTTGTGTGAAAGCGGCTCTGTTTTTGAGTGCAAAACTTCCTTCTATTGTGTGCTGTATTCCGCGCATGTTGGTGGTGTGAAATGGGTGATTTGGGACTGAAAATGGCGATTTTGGTGAGCGAAAATCGTGAATGTAAGGAGGTGAAAATCTTGCAATTTTATTTGGTTGCTCACTATAAATTTGTATCTTTGCAGATGGTGTGTCCGACGACAAACTTTTTCTACAAAGGCGTTGTTGCGGCATTTCCCTAAAGTTGACGCGTAAGTGATTGGTACTCATTGTGTTATATGGGTATCAATGTCCCCAAG
>JAFYRC010000025.1 GCA_017547065.1 Tidjanibacter sp. | reverse complement strand
CCCTTTCTGCCCTTCCTGCCCTTCCTTGCCCTTTCTGCCCTTTCTGCCCTTTCCTGCCCTTTCCTGCTCTTTCTGCTCTTTCTGCTCTTCCTTGCCCTAAAAAAAACCGAAGGCGTTAGGATTTCCCTAACGCCTTCGTTATGTTACAAAGTGATTAATGTCGGTCGACGGTTGACAGAGTAGTCGGTCGACGGTTATTCCGCCTGCTGCATACAGCACAGTTCCTCGCCGCTGATGTGCACGACCTCGCCGTCCTGCACAACAACCAAATCGCCATCCTCGCGAATGGTTTTCTCAATCAGACGTTTGTGCGCCAGGCGAACGCCACTATCGATTTTCTCCTGCAACTCTTGTATTTCAAACTCACTCATAGGTTGTTCATGATTTTGTTAAAGGCCTCCTCGTCGCACACCTCTTTAACTTCCTCCTTCGTACCCCACGCAATACGTTTCACCTCGTTGGCGCCACTATTGTCGTAGATGGTCCAGAAGTCGCAAATGGGCATGTAGAGAGCCTTGAAGTTGCTGATGCCCGCAGCATAACGGCGACGGATTACGTCCTCCGGAATGTTGTGGCCACCCTCTTGCACTCTCGTTGCTACACGCTCAATGGCGAGTTCGGGTGTCGGCAGCCAGAAAAACAGGAGCGTTACGAAGTACTTTTTGGCGTGGGCCTGCTCGATAAACTTGGTGTAGGACCTCGATGCCAGGGTGGTTTCGAAGGCGAAATCCTCGTCCTGACACAGCAGGTCGTCCATACGTTGGAGCATCAGCCTGCCCGCTTCGATGGCCATCCTTTCGGGGTTGAAGGGCGAAAGACCCTTGGCAATCTCGTCGGCGTTTACAAACTCTCGACAGCCCAACATGTCGGGTAACACGGTGTATGAGGCGGTGGTTTTGCCCGCGCCGTTACATCCTGCTATGATGTAGACCTGTCGCATAGGGTGTTGTTTTTCTCCTTATTTTCTTGGCGCAAAAGACCAAATGTAATTGCAAATATAAAAAACTTTTTTCAATCTGACAAATACCGAGCCGAAACCTCCGCTTTGGCCTCTCGGGGTAGGGTGTTTAGTGCTTTCTCTGTGCCAGGAAGTCACACATCAGCTCCAACGAGTGACGATAGGGGCTCTCGGGGTAGGTGGACAACAGAGCGTGGGCCTCGCGCAGGTAGCTGTTCATGATTTCCTCGGCCTTGGCCATGCCGTTGCGGGTGGCCACAATCTGGCTCAACTCCTCAATGGCACCCTCCTCGGTGGTGGTTTTGCCAACGAGCGCCCTCACACGACTCTCCTCCTCGGCGTCCATACCGGCCATCGCCTCCAACAAGGGGAGCGTGATTTTGTGCTCACGCAGGTCGGCACATGTGGGCTTACCGGTCTGATCGGCGGCGGCGTAGTCGAGAATGTCGTCCTTGATCTGGAAAGCCATGCCGATGTTGCGACCAAACTCATAGGCCTTGTCCACATCGGCGGTCGACGCACCGGCAGCCAGAGCACCCACGCCACAGCTTATGGCCAACAACGAGGCGGTCTTCTTGTCGATGATGTCGTAGTACTTTTCGTGGGTCATGCCGAGCGTGTGGGTCTGCTCGTCCTGAATAACCTCGCCCTCGCAGAGCCACTTGATGGTGTGGGACACGTAGGTGAGGATGTCGAACTCCAAGCTCTCCATACCCATCTCGAAGATGCGCGAGAGGATGAAGTCGCCCGTGAGAATGGCGTTGCGCTTACCCCACTTCTGATTTACCGACGACTTTCCGTGACGGATGTCGGCACGGTCAATCACATCGTCGTGCACGAGCGAGGCTGTGTGGATAAGCTCAATGAGCGAGGCCGCCAGGTGGATGCGCCCCCCAAATTTGGGAGCCTTGTTGTGCATTCCGGCAAATAGCATAACAAGGATTGGGCGCACACCTTTACCTCGCGTGTCGAAAATATATTTGAGAATATCGTCGAAATAGGGGGTGTCGGAGTGGAGCGCCTCGCGCAAAAAATGCTCGTATGCGGACATTTCACTCTCCAATGGGGCCTTAATTTCGCCGAGTGTTATCTGATTTCTGTCTGCCATTTTGGTTTTTCTCTACATTCTGGGAAACAAATATAGTGAAAAATCGGGAAAGAGGAAGGGGGTAGCGCAAATAAAATGTAGCCCCCAATGAGGGTGTGTGGGGTATACCTATATATTATATATTAATATAAGCGCCGTCGCCTGAGGTAACACCAGAAGGGTAATGTTAAGCCAATGTTAAATCGCATTTTGCCACGAACGCGTAATGTGCAGATAATCTGCGATGTACAATTTTACCTCAAAAAATGACCAAAAAATTCTTTGCAGAAAATTTGCAGATATGAAAAAGCTTGCCGATGACATAAAGGTAATCGGAGCAAGACCGGGAATATGGTTAAGACCTCTTCATAACCGTGACACTGCAATGACTGAAGAAATGCGAATTCTCAGGGACGGGGAAAGACAGTATCTTGACCCGACAATACCCGAGGTGCAGAGCTTTATCCGCGCGGATATTGAAAGAATAAGAAATTGGGGATACGAGCTCATAAAGCACGATTTTTCCACCTTTGACCTTTT
>JAFYRC010000212.1 GCA_017547065.1 Tidjanibacter sp. | reverse complement strand
GTCTTCGACTGGAACACCAAGCCGCTGAACAACATCAAACCTGTGAGGATAACGTAGAGCACAACAAATGGAGTATCCTGCGAAATACCAAGCGCATCGAAACCTGCATTAACAGCCAACGAAGGCAGATCGGTAGCATTCAAACCCGAGCCCAAGGTGTAGGCACCGGCCGAGAAGAGCATCAAGTGCCAGGGGATATCCACGTCGTTCCACTTCACAACGCCAATACCGGGCATCAGAGCCAGCACAGCGCCAATGAAGGCCACGGTAGTTGCATCAATCGAGTGAAGACCATTACCATCGTCACCACCGGTAACCCACATAAAGAGCACGAACAGGAAGATACCGATGGCCTTATACTCCTCCACGGTCATTTTACCCATTGCGTTGTACTCCCTGCGGAGGGTCTCCATACCGCCCTCGATTTGGGGTTTCTGTTCATCCTTCTTCATTGGGAACACAAGTTTGGTACCCACCAGCCAGCCCAAAATGAGCAGTATCATAGCCAAGGGGAAGCCAACTGCAAACCAATCTTTCCACACCATACTGCCGCCTGCGCCCAAGATGAGCGATACTGCCAGCAAGTTAGCGCCCGAACCGGTCATAAAGGCACTCGCACCGATGTTCACCTGGAAGAGGTTTTGCAACACGATGTTCCTACCGAAGTTATTACGATTGCCATTGCTTGCGCCATAGATTGCAGCCACCACCATAAAGATGGGCAACAAGATGGTTGCCTTCACGGTAGTTGCCGAGATGAAAAGCGACAAGATCACGTTGATGACAATGAAGCTGATGAAGATACCCATTGCATTCTTGCCGAACTTCAGCACAAACCACAGAGCCAAACGCTTGGCCACACGGGTTTTAACGAGCATACTTGCCAGTACAAACGACAATATGTTGAGCCACATAACGGGGTGACCGAGCTGGGCAAAAGCCTCCTTCTGGGTAGTTACCCCCGTGAGCACAATGGCCAAAATCACAAGCAACGACGTCAGGTAGCTCGGCACGGCCTCCGTAACCCACAAAATCATTGAGGCACAGAAGATTGCCAACATAGCGTAGCAGATGCGTGTGAAGGGCGAGTTGTTGCGTGGATTTTCGGCCCTCACCACTGCGGCCTCGTCCTGCGCCTCCACCATAGCCACTGCGTCGGGCATACTGAACTCCTCCACCGAATTGGCCTTCACCACCTGCTGAACATTACCAATAACAGCTCCTTCGGCAGCCTTCACCTGCTTATTCACCTCCACCACTGCGGGCACCTCGGGGCAGAGGGCCTCATAGCGAGCCTTGGCTTTCTTGTCGAGCTTGGAAGGGTCGAGATTATCGATAAAGGGGATGTCAACCACCCAGTAGAGCAACACAAACACGAGTGCTGCGAGTGGTCCGCCGAGTCGTGCCATCCACTTCTCGAAGCCACTTTTCTCCATTTTAGGCAGTTTTTCCACCTTGTAGTTGTTCATATCCAGAACGTCAAATTCCTGAACAGCCTCATTAGTAGTTTTATCCATAGTCGTATATTGTTTTGTTTTAACTTTCACTTTTGGTGGGCCACACGCTTTGGCGGCCAAGTTTGGGCGCAACGCTCTCTGCGCCCACACGTTCCCCTCGTGGGAACACTTTGGATGGCGTGGAGTGGGCACTATCCCACTCCACTGTCGCCACCAAAGAAATGAATGTGCATCGATTAGAAGTTAATCTCTGCGCTGTACAAACGGCCAGAGCCGTCGCATGAGAACCAAATCACACCTCGAGGATAGTCAATAAAGATTCCCTCAGGTTTGGTAACGAAACTTGCGTCATAGGTTGCAAGTACTTTACCATCAAGAGTAAAGTGTGTTGCCAAGTTTTTATCGGCATCCACACTCCAAAGAGTGTCATCCTTTGCATCATAAAAAAGGTCCGAAATGTATCCTGCGTGATTAACTATCATGCTGTCTACAACCTTTCCTTGTGCAATGTTGTAGGTGTAGATAATGGTGGGAGAATCCTGGTTGCCCACATAAAGATTTCCTTTACCATACGCAATACCCTCGAAACCTTTGTTGTCCACACCACCCTCAACAGGGATGTCGATAACTTTGGTAACACCTTTTTTATCTGCATTAAGTTTGTAGATAGCCCACTCGGTCTCCTCGCACATATACACCACTTTATTGTCGGTATCAACAGTAACACCTTCAAAGTCTTTGGTGCTTTCAAAAGGAAGTTTACCGAGGTTCTTACCATCAAAACTGATGTTATACAATGCACCTGCATTGCTCACACCATACAGACCGGTACCATCCTCATTTACACATACACCCGAAAAATCGGGAATTTTATCCTCAACCAAATACTCGGCTGTTTCGCCAAAAGTGCGAGCGAAAAATGGACTTACTTCATCTTTCACACAACCCGTAAAAGAAACAGTAACGATGGTTGCAATTAGTAGTTTTCCAATGTTTTTCATACTTACTTCCAGTTTTTGTAGGGGTTTTTCATCAGCATCGAGTTGTAGTACTTCACGTCGCCGGTAACCTCCTCGCCCAACCACTCGGGTTTTGCGAAGTTCTCATCCTCCGACGAAAGCTCAACCTCTGCCACTACGAGGCCCTCGTTATCACCGTAGAACTCATCTACCTCATAGGTGTGCTCACCAGCCTCCACGAGATAGCGGGTTTTGTCGATAACACCGGGCTCGCAAATTTTCAAGAGCTCCTCCACCTCGGCTACGGGAATCTCTTTCTCCCACTCATAGCGACTTGCGCCACTTGCCGAGCCAATACCTTTAATAGTAATGAAGCCCTTCTCGCCTTTGATCCTCACGCGAACGGTGCGCTCGGGTACCGACGAGAGGTAACCCTGGGTAATGCGGGTTGCCTTCTTTGCAAGCGATTTGAACTCGCCTGCTACCAAAAATTTCCTTTCAATCTCCTGTGCCATAGTCGTAATAGGGATTACTCGTTAGCCAAAGGTTTTTTGCTCATACCAATCACACGCTTGATAGCCTGCAAGTAGTTGATGTTCTCAACGCCCTCCAGTTTGCAGTCGGCGATGGTCTTTTTGATATCCTCAATCTCGGTCGACTCGGAGTTGATGGTTACAACCTTTGCGCCGTTGATAAGTACGTTACCAACCTCGCAAATGGTGTCGTTCACCATATAACCAAACCTCTCTTTGTGTACCCTTACAGCTGCGAGGTCTTTGTTGGCCTCCACCATAGCGAGAAACTCCTCAAAGGTGTAGGTATCTTTGTCGAGTGCGGGCATATCCACCATAAATGCGGGGAATACCTCCTGCTCCAACACCTCACGCGAGATGGGGAACTCGCCCTTCATAAGGGGATTCCACTGCTCCAAGCCGTCAACGGTCTGAACATAGGTCTTGATGTCCATCTTACCATCACGGATCTTGGTATTGTTGATATCGTTAGCACGGCTGATAATGTAGATCTCATCGCTGGTGCGGCGCCATACTTTCTCGGGTACGGGTACCGAAAGGCGAGCCATACGAGCGTGTGCCTCCTCGAAATTCTGACCGAAGGAGCGGAACTCAAAACGGGGTTTCGAGATTGCTCCAATCTCCATTTTCTCTTTTGACATAGTTTAGTATTCTAAATTATTTAACAAAGAAACTTGCAATCGACTGAGTTCCATCCACATTAGCTTCACCAGGAGTCTGCGTTGCTTGTACATACCAATTACCATCGGCATTACGGCCATACGAGCCTCCAACATTACCGCCACCGGGGTGGTTTATGATATTGAAGTCATCAATTGAGTTTCCTGCGGGATCGAACAACTGAATGCGTACATTCTTCTTTGCCGAAAGACCCGAAGAGAAAATCAGAGCCTCATCATAACCAACATGCTCAGTCTTAACATCCTCGCTATAAAGCAACAAATATTCACCGGGCTCCAATATACGATCATCACAAGTCCAGTTCAAAGCTTCATCTTTATAGATGTAGATACCCTCGAGTTTCACACGGAACTCTCCTTTATTGTAAATTTCAATATATTTCTGCAAACCACTCAACTCATTGAGACGCAACTGGGTGTAATCAGGAGGCAGATCACCAACAGTATATTTCATAACCTCTGATTTCGCCTTAATACCATCTGCATTATCTGCAACAATCCAGAATTTTACAACATCGTCATTCTTCACATTTACAGCCTTGGGAAGAACACCTGTGAAAACATCTCCGTTTACAGTCATCGCTACTTTCTGCTCATTAGCATCATTAACAGTATAGTAAAGCTCTGCAGTAATACCACCATTGAGATAGGTAATTGTTGCCGAAACGGAAACCTCTGTATCTACTGCAACTGCAACGGGCGAATAAGTCATACCTTCAATACTCGAAGGACCTGTATATTTATTATCCTCCACACACGAGGACAAAATCATTGCCAAAGAGGCAAAAAGAACTAAATATTTTTTCATATTCTAATCCTCCTATTCTATTATTAGAATGCAACTTGGAAACGGCAAGCCAACATGCTATAATCTACACCTGCCTCACCATCGGCTGCTGCAATTTTAGTGTAGTCCTTGGTAGGATTACCAGCCTTGTCATAGCCTGTGCAGATTTTGCCTTTACCATTTGCATAACGGTCATTGTTGTTATACTGGTAGTTAATCACAAATTTCACATTCTCACTAGGATAGATATTCAAGCCAATGCAGAAAGCCTCAGCTGCACCACCCATATAGTCTTTAGTATTGAAATCTGCAACCTCATAACGAGCGCACAACTCAACATCACCCCAATCTTTACCACGTTTTACACGGGTGTATTTCGCACCACCTGCATCGTAGTTCTGTTTGCCACCGAAGAGCATATAACCTGCCTGTACATACCAACCATCTGCAGTCTGTGCGCCAAGGTCAGTCAGATAAGCGGTACGAGCGATGTAGGCAGCTTCATAGCGAAGACCCTCATAGTGGCCTGCCAACTCTACTGTGTAGGCCAACTCATCCTCCAAGCCTTTCATGTCGTCAGTGTCAAGGAATTTTTTGCGGTTGATGTTGGTCGAGTTACGGCTGCTGTAGCGAGCAACAAAGTAACCATCGGTCGAGGTCAATTTGGGCTCACGATACGAAACAGCTGCACCAATGTGGAGCGAAGCATTGTCCATTTTGTGCAAAGGACGAAGAACTACCTTACCGGTGTAGGAAAGACCCTCATTATAACCGAAGTCTTTGTTACCATCCTCCATCAGAGTCATCTCCTCGCTTGATTTAAGTTCGGGACCAAACACGCCTGCCGATGCCCATACAAGGGGAGTCGAGTACTTGAAGTTGATACCCAAGTGGCGTGAAGGAGCCAACGAAGT
>JAFYRC010000211.1 GCA_017547065.1 Tidjanibacter sp. | reverse complement strand
GGGCAGCGAGTCTTTGGGGCCTCCTTGTGGGGACGAGATGTTGGCACAACGCCACAGAAAGGCCGTTGCGAACATCACCAGGACGCCCACACGCAAACACCTCTTAACCATCAAACCTCTATTCATATCTGCTAAATTCTTCTTTTTCACTCCCGCTCTCTTGCCTACTCTTTGCAACCCTGCTCCATCTCCTCAAAGAGGGTGTGGATGGTTTTGTTCAAGGTGGGGTGAATCTTGTCGGGGGCAATCTCGTTCAGAGGACGGAGCACAAAGTCCCTGTTCTGAATGAGGGGGTGGGGGATGGTCAGGCGGGGAGTCTCCATCACGAGGTCGTCGTAGAAGAGGATATCGATGTCGATAGCCCTGGGAGCAAACCTCTCGCCGGTCTGGGCCTTAATAACAGCCTCCTCCTCGCGGTTACGACCGAGTTTAAGCTCAATGGCCAACACCTCGTCCAAGAGCTCCTCGGGCGAGAAGTCGGTGTCGACGATGATAGCCTGATTGTAGAAATTCTCCGACGAGGTGAAGCCCCAAGCCTTACTCTCGTAGCTGTGAGAACAGCGCAGAATAACTCCCAAAGAGTTATTGATCTCCTGCTGTGCGCGTCGCAGAGTGTCCTTTACGTCACCCACGTTACCTCCGGTTATCAAAATAGCTTTTGCCATAGTGTATAGTTGTTTTTGTTTCTGAACGATTATTGTTTTGTTGTTGATTTCGATTTGTTGAGTCCGCTACTGTGCCCTCATTGCTATGAGCTTGCTTACTGCAAGGGCGAAGTGGGTGAAGACAATCTTTGCGTTGCCATTCTGGCCCACATCCCTCAGTGCTCGCTCAATCTCCGCTACGAGGGCCTCCACGTTGTGGTTGGCAACATAGGGTGCAAATTTCGAGCAAAAGGCCTTCTCGTCGCCCCAGAGGTAGCTCACACTCTCCATTCCGGCAGTGAGCATGTAGCTTTCCCTGATTAGGCGCAGAGAATACTCCAAAAAACTCTTCTGGTTTTCGCGGCCCATAGCGGCCACTTGCTCGGCCCACTCGAAGAGGTCGAGGTGTTTGTTGCCGTAGGAGAGCCTCATTAGGCGAGTGAAAAGCTCGAAGTTGTCGGCCGTAGCGCTACTTCCGCCCTCGGTTACGATCCTACGCAGGGCCAGCATGGAACCATCGGCCAGACGAGAGGCAACCTCTGCCTGCTCCTCGGTCGCGCCCAACGCGCGCGTAGCGTAACTCTTTAGGGCCTCCTGCTCGACACGACCAACGTTCACACTCTGTGTGCGGGAAATGATGGTGTCCAAAAGAGCCTCGGGGTGCTCGCTGATGAGAATAAACACGGTGTTCTCCCAGGGCTCTTCAAGGATTTTCAGGAGTGCATTGGCGGCTGCGGGGTGCATTTTTTCGGGCGCCCAGACTACCACGCTCTTATACTTGCCCTCGAATGCCTTGTAGGAGAGTTTGCGGATGATCTCGTCGGCCTCCTTGGCGGTGATGAGTCCTTGGGCATTGTCGGCACCGATGGCCTCATACCAGGTGTGCTCGTCGAAGCAAGCTTCGTGGTCGGCAACCACCTCCCTCCATTGCTCGATGTAGAGGTCGCTTGTGGGTGGGGTAGAGGAGGTTTTAGGTTTGATTGTGGGATAGACGAAGTGTACGTCGGGATGGGTGAGCGACTGCATTTGCACGCACGACGGGCACACACCACAAGGCTCGCCACCATTTCGGTTGGAGCAGTGGAGATACTGCACGTAGGCCAATGCCAGTTGGAGCGTACCCCAACCGTGGTCGCCAACAAAGAGCTGGGCGTGGCTTACACGTCCTTCGTCGATGTTCCTGCGGAGCCTTGCTTTGAGCTCCTCGTGGCCTGTTACCTGTGCGAATTTCATCTCTGCAAATGGTTTTGTTATCCCTCTCTCGGGGTGTTCTTATACCCTTTAAGGGTATATCCCAAAATGCAAAGATGCACTTTTTTGTTCAAAATACAAAAAGAAAACGGGCATTTGTGTCAAACGCCCGTTTTGTTTATTTACCAGTGCTACCGAAACCGCCTGCACCACGTGAGGTGTCGCTCAGCTCGTCGGCCTCTTCCCACTCCACTTGTGAGTGCTGTGCTACAACGAGTTGGGCTATCCTCTCGCCGTCGTTGATGACAAACTCGTCAGCCGAAAGGTTGGCTAAAATAACCTTTACTTCGCCACGATAGTCGGCATCCACCGTGCCGGGGGCGTTGAGCACTGTGAGTCCATATTTTGCAGCCAAACCACTGCGGGGCCTCACCTGCATCTCATAGCCTGCGGGCAATTCAACAAGCAAACCCGTGGGTACAAGGGCTCGTGCGAGGGGTTTGAGAACGATGGGCTCGTCGAGGTTGGCCCTCACGTCCATACCGGCCGAAAGGGGGGTTTCGTAGCGGGGCAGATCGTGCTTGGAACGGTTGATAACTTTTACTTTCATAGTTGTGTATGCTTTTGTTGATTATTTTCTTCTCAAAACGGATTTCAAAAGTCCTCCGACACTGATTCTCTCACGGCGAATGGCGTAGAGCACAAAGCCAATGATTAATACACTATTAATCACATATTTAACCACATCTGCAGAGGTGCTCCACAGTAGTGATAAACCATAGATTGCACCACCCACAAGGGCATATTCTGCGATGCGTTTCAAATCGTAAGGTATGGGGTAGTGCTTGCGTCCAAGGCGGTAGCTCACGGCCACCATGGCAAACTCACACACAAGCCTTGCCAGGGCTGCGCCTGCATAGCCGAGCGTTGGTACCAGAAGAATGTTGAACACCACGGTAAATACAAGGCCAATGCCCGTGATGATGATGGCATATTTTGTTGCTCCTACCTGCTTGTACCAGAACGACAAGTTGAGCACCATACCCGATAGTGCATTGCTCACCAATACGATGGGTAGAATGTACATTCCCTCCCTGAAATTGGGACCAACAATGAGTGCAAACAAGTCGGCAAATAGCGTGATAAACAAGAAGATAAATACACTTGCGAGCACGAAGTATTTCATTGCCGCAGCATTGCTCTCCTTGAACTCCTCCTTCTTGAAACTACCCAAGAAGAATGGCTCGGCGGCGAGGCGGTACATCTGGGTGAAGAGCAACATCACCACACCAATTTTCACCACAGCACCATAGATTCCGAGCGCCGCAAGGCTCTCCTCTGCGGGCATCAAATACTTGATCATCTGACGGTCAATGAACTCGTTTGCCGTGCCGGCAATACCACTAATAAGCAGCGGAAGCGAGTAGAGGAATATGGTTTTGAGCGTCTGCTTGTGGATGTGCAAATTGGCTCCTCTGTATGAGGTGAGTAACAAAATGAAAGTCAATCCGCTCGCTACGAGGTTTGCCACGAAGGCATAGCCTGGGTCGGTGGCTGTCGGGAACAGCCTACACCACTCTGGTTGGGCGTTGTAGAACCAGAGGCAGAGTCCAATATTGACAATTACAGATAGTAACCTGATGGCCACATACCTCATTGCGCGCCCCTCTTGTCGCAGGCGGGCAAAGGGTATTGCACCTGCCACGTCGAGGAAGATAATCAGGGCCGTGATCCACACATAGTCCCTTCCGGCGTAGCCCATGGCGGCCGAAATGGGAGCCTCAAAAAGTAGCACCACACCCAGGAAAATGGTGGCCACGAGGGTGACAATACCCCACGTTGTGCCATACACCTGTCCTCGCTCTTGCTCATCGGCGGCCTTGGCGGCAAAGCGGAAATAGCCACTCTCCATACCCATCGTGAGCACCACAAGCGCAAAGGGAATGAGGGCGTAGATGTCGGTGATGATACCATACTCGGCGGGCGACATTATGCGGGTATAATATGGCACCAACAAGTAGTTGAGCAGTCGTGCGACAACGCTGCTAATGCCATAAATAGCCACTTGGCTTGCGAGTTTTGTGAGGTTTTTTGCCATTGGGTTTAGTCTGTGTGCGCCTTGTGTTTGGGGGGCTCTATTTTCGTCCGGCCTCGCCCGAGAGTAGTCCGCAGGCGGCCTTGATGTCCTCGCCTCGCGAGGCACGAATGGTTGTGTGTATGCCCTTGCGGGTGAGTGAGTCGCGGAACCAGAGCATCTTCTCGTCGTTGGGACTCACGTATGGCGAGTCGGGAATGGCGTGGAAGCGAATGAGGTTGATGCGACATTTGAGTCCGTCGAGTAGTCGTGCGAGTTCTCTGATGTGCTCGGGAGTGTCATTGGAGCCTTTTAGCACAATGTACTCAAAGCTAACCCTGCGTTGGTGGCTGAAATCGTATTGTTTGAGCAACTCGACAACCTTGCGAATGGGAAAGGCTTTTTCTACGGGCATAATGGCCTCCCTCTGGTCGCCGAACGGGTTGTGGAGCGACACGGCCAGGTGGCACTGCGACTCGTCGAGGAATCGTTTGAGGTTGGGGATAACGCCCACAGTGGAGAGTGTAATGCGGGTGGGACTCCATGCAAAACCCCACGCCGAGGTCATCACATCCAGCGCCCTCAGGACGTTGTCGGGGTTATCAAGTGGCTCGCCCATACCCATCAGCACGATGTTGGTGAGCTTATCCCTCTCGGGTAGCGAGCATATTTGGTTGAGAATCTCGGCGGTGGAGAGCTGGCCATGGTAGCCACCGCGACCCGTAAAGCAGAACTTGCAACCCATCTTGCAACCCGCCTGGGAGGAGATGCAGAGTGTTGCGCGCTCGCCGTCGGGAATGTAGGCGCTCTCGATGCGCTGTCCGCTCTCGACCACAAAGATATATTTTTTTGTACCATCGCTACTCTCGGCCACGCTCACGGGGGCACTCAACCCAAGGGTGTACCTCTCGGCCAGAGCCTTGCGGCCTGCCAGCGATATGTTGGTCATCTGCTCAAAGGAGGTTGCTCCCTTTTTGTAGAGCCACTCGGCAATCTGTGTGGCAGCAAATTTGGGCAGCCCCACTTGTGCGGCCACCTCACGCAATTCTTCTATGTTCTTACCAAGTAATGCCTCCATAATATCACAAAGATAGACAAATGGTTTTTAATTTTACCACACAAAGGGCACAATGCGCCACCTCACACGCCTGCAATAGTCGGCGTAGCCCTCCAACTCCACGACCAGAAAACGCTCCTCGTCCACAGCCCTTGTGGCAATCACGGGGAGGTAGCCCACAAATGGGATTACAGCCCACCACGACCCGAGGATAATCGGAATGGCGAGAAACATCAACACTGTGGCGAGGTACATCGGGTGGCGAACAATGCCATAGAGCCCCTTGTCGACAACCTTTTGACCCTCGCTCACCTCAATCGTGCGAGAGAGCCACACGTTCTCCCTCATCACCTCGGCATAGAGCAGGTAGCCAATCAAAAAGACGCCACAGGCGCTCCACGCGGCCATCTCCGACACTTGGCTCCAACCAAAGCGGAAGTCGAGCCCTGCAATCACAAACCCCACAATGAAGATTAGACCCGAGAGTTTTACGAGGGCACCTTGTTGCGAGCGTTCCTCCTTGGCTTGGAGCCTGCGGGCAAGCAGGTTGGGCGAGCAGATTCGTGCCACAAGGCCGAAGATGAACATTGGGATGAACAACACACCCATCAGTCGCCATGCTCCGCAGTAGTGAATCGTACCTGCGGGCACAAAAACCAATGCCCCGACGGCAATGATGCCGACGAGGAATTTAATCAGTGCGCTTCGTGTGAGGGTGTTTTGTTGTGGGTTCTTCATTGTGTGTGTCTAGTGCGGGTGGGCTACTGCAATTTTATCTCGTCAAGGCTAACGATGTGGTTGGCGATGGCGTAGATTGTAAGGCCCGCGGGGGTGTGAATTTGCAACTTGCTGGTGATGTTGCGACGGTGGGTGGTGACGGTGTGTACCGAAAGACACAACTTGTCGGCTATCTCCTTGCTTGTCAATCCCTTGGCAACACAACCGATAATCTCAATCTCACGTTGCGAAAGTTGTTCTGCGGGGGTGCTTGAAGTTGTGGTGTCCTGCTCCGAGTAGTAGCCTTCGCCCGTGCGGCGGAGCCTCTCTTCGAGTTGTTTCACGGCGGGGGCAAACACCTCGTCCTCCACCGAGCAGTGGGTGTCGAGGTCCTGCTCGCAGTTGATGATATCAAACAGCACCGAGTAGAGCAACTCGCCGCCGTTGCGCTGGGGGTAGTAGCGAATGATGACGTTTTTTAGATCGGCAAGCTTATCCTCGATGTGGTTGTGCTTGGCAGTGAATTGGTCGATGGTGTAGGCGCGGTTGAGCGCACCCTTCATCAGCCCGTCAACATAGGGGAACACGGTCTGTTCCTCGTGTTGCATGTGGGCCCTGACTTCCGAAACGTAGTCGTCGTAGAATTTCAGCACGAGCAATGCAACCTCGTCCTTGCCGGAGCAGTCGATGGCCTCGATAATCTTGCGACGGATGGCCGGAAGGTTGAATTCCAAGAACCAAGTGTGGGCACGACGGAGATAGTCAATAAGCGATGCGAGAGCAATTTGCGAGTTGTCTATTGTGTTGTGGCACACAAAGTTGGCAACGGCCAGGAAGGTTGCTGTGTCAACCTCCTGCGCAGCGCACACCTCCTCTACGGTCTTGTCGCCAAAACCGAGTGGAATGCCAAAGCGGCTCATCACAAAGAGTATCTTTCCGTTGTCATTTATCACCTCCCTCATTCTGTCGGAGGGGAGGTATTTGGGTTGTGTGTGCTGTATCATAGGCGTGCCTATTTGATGAATACCTCGAGGAGTCGTCCGCTACCTTTCAGAACCACATCGGTGGCCTCGGCAGGCAGAAGGAGGGTTTGCAGGGCGGTGAGTTTTTCGCTCTCGCCACAGCAGTTTACAGTGATTTCACCCTCGGTGCACATGTAGGCCACAAAGCTGTCGAGTGGCGCGTAGTCCAACTCCACAGCGCCCTCCACCCAGAGGAGGTTAACGGTGAATTGGTCGCACGAAACGAGCTCTACACCCTCACCTTTTTTGGCCTCCTTGGTGATGTTGAGCCCCTGTTGAGGTGTGAGGTTGACAACCTCTGCGGCAAGGTCGGTGTGGAGTTCGCGGCTGTTGCCTTTGCTGTCTTTGCGCTCCCAGTCGTAGATACGGTAGGTGATATCGGAGCACTCCTGAATCTCGGCCAACAACACACCCTTATCGATGGAGTGGATGGTGCCGGCGGGAATCAAAAAGGCGTCACCCTTCTTCACGCTTATTCGGTTGAGGTGCTGAACAATGGTGCCTTTCTCCACAGCCTCGTCATACTGCTCCTCGGTGAGGGGGTGTTTCAGGTCGAGGTAGATGGCGGCGTCGGGTGCGGCGTCGATGATGTACCACATCTCGGTCTTGCCACGGGTGCCGTGCTCTTGGAGAGCAAACTCGTCGTTGGGGTGTACCTGCACCGATAGGGTGTTGTTCACGTCGAGGAATTTGAGCAGCAAGGGGAATTCGATGTTGAATTTCTCGTAGACCTTATCTCCCACAAGCTCACCCATATAGACCTCAATAAGCTCCGAAATGGAGTTGGCTTTGAGGTAGCCGTTTGCGGCTACCGATTCGGCGTCTTCGAGAGCACAAATCTCCCAGCTTTCGCCAATATTATCTGCGTTTTTACCCCTTTGTACCTTCTTGCCGGCGGCGGCGAGGCGACTACCTCCCCATACGCTCTCTCTCATTATGGGGGTAAATTTCAGTGGATACAACATTATCTATTCTGTTTTTATATTATCTCTCTCAATGCAAATACTTTGCCATTTTTGTGCGGCAAATAGTCTTCAAAAGTACGCAAAATTTTGGTTTATCGTATGGCTCTTCTAAATAAATCGTTACTTTTGCGTTACTATTC
>JAFYRC010000210.1 GCA_017547065.1 Tidjanibacter sp. | reverse complement strand
AGTTCAACAACGAGCTCATGGCCCACGCCATAGATTGGTTGCAGAAGAGAGTGGACAAGTCGCTCGTCGAAGCTCACGACGGTGGATTTATCTCTGCCGAATTGAGGCATGAGCTCTCCCAATCGGTAACAGATGCATATTCAAGCTTCCGTCAGGAGCCTAAAGACAAGAGCAACAAGGGATATGCCACCATCCTACTCTACGAAAAGCCAAAGAAAGAGTCGCAGGAAGAGAATGATGACAAGGAGAGTGAGAGCACCACACCATGGACCCACCCCATTTTAGAGCGCATCTGTGAGCTTCAAGACCGTGGATATCACGCAAGCGACATTGCCATCCTTGTGCGCACCAACGCCGAGGCCAAGCGCATTGCCGAGATGCTTCTCAACTTCAAGTTGCAACCCGGAAAAGAGAACTATGTTTTTGACGTGGTTACGCAGGAGGCCCTCGAAATTGGAGCGTCGGCAACGGTGCGTTTCATTGTGGCCTGCATGGGCATTGGTGTAAACCCCAACGACCGCATCAGCCTTGCCACCTACAACAAATATCTGAATCGCTCGTTCGAGTCGCAGTTGGAGCAAGAGGAGGCAGAGTTTCTCACCTCGCTGGCACTCATGCAACCCGAGGAGGCTTTCAACAAGATTTTATTACACTACACTCAGTGTAGTGCCGAGAATGAGATTCCCTACATTCAGGCCTTCCACAGCCAGATAATCAACTATTGCAGTCGCAAGATTGCCGACACGGCTCTCTTCCTGCAATGGTGGAACGAGAGTGGATACAAGGAGTACATCGCCCTTCCGCAAGGCGCCAACGCCATCACCATTGCCACAATACACAAGGCCAAAGGTCTGGGCTATAAAGTGGTACTACTCCCCTACTGCCACTGGACGGTTGCGCCCAAGCCCGACTCAACATTTTGGGCTGCGCCAAACGCCCCAATGTCCGACAGAATCCGTAAATTCCCCGTTGTTCCCACCAAAGAATTGGGTGCATCCCACTTCTCGCACTCATACTATACCGAGCAAACCCTCACGGCCATCGACGCGATCAACACCCTCTATGTTGCCTTAACCAGGGCCCAAGAGGAGTTACACATCATGGTCGACAAGAGTTCCAACCAGAACTCGGTAGGCAAGATTTTCACCTCCTATGTGGGCGAGCAAACCCTCTACGAGTATGGCACATCACAAAAGTATGAGCCCAAAGAGGATGAAGAACAAGAGGTTACCAAGCCGAGCAAATTCCACACCTACTCACCCGAGGGTAAACTTGCTGTACGCTACTCCCACCAGCGTTATGACGAGGAGAGCCGTGGCGAGCTACTTTCGCCACGCGAGATGGGTACGCTAATGCACAAAGTGTTTGAGAATGCCACCTCGCTTGTGGACGCAGAGAGGAGCATTGCAGAGTTGGCTAATGGCGGCGATATTTCGCCCGCCGACGCCGACCTATTGCGTGCCAACATTGCAAGCGCCATGGAGAGAGAGGAGGTAAAAATGTGGTTTGATGGCTCGTGGGAGGAGGTATACATCGAGCGCGAAATTATTGCCGACGGACGCGCCAACCGCCCCGACCGTGTAATGACCCGCGGTGAGGAGGCTGTGGTTGTCGACTACAAGTTCGGACTCGAGAAACCCGCTTCGCACGTCAAGCAAATCAGAGCATACTCCAAACTGCTCCAACAGATGGGATATGAGAGTGTTAGGGGCTATTTATGGTACATCTCCACAGGCGAAATAATACAAGTGGCAACTCCCGCAGAATAAGGCAGTTGCTCTCATGGCCACAATGGTGCTCTGTTCCGTGATCTTCTTTATTGAGGGATTGGCGGGGCAAATCATTGTATCGGTTGCCGGCCTTGTGGGATGCCTGGTTGTGATATTCAAAGTTCCAGACGCAAAGGTTGAATAAAAACAAAGAGAGCGAGGCTTGATGCCTCGCTCTTCTTATTTTCAGCCCCTCTCTGCCTACTCCTCCACCCTCTTATAGATGGTAGCCGTACGACAGACGTTGTAGATTTTCATATATGGGCGCTCCACTCCGTCGTCGTCCTTACGAGTAAAGGAGAAGTACTCGCCCATCAGCTCATTACGTTCATAGCCGCCAAAGCGATTCTCGTCGGT
>JAFYRC010000024.1 GCA_017547065.1 Tidjanibacter sp. | reverse complement strand
GGAAGAGCAGACAAAATCATGTAGCTACTACCTTTTTCTTTGTTCTTCTTCAATGCACCCTCAGCAGCATTACCTGCGATAGTAGTACCATAAGCAGAACCAACACCAGCGAGACCTAACATCAAGCCCCAGCCGAGATAACCTAAAAGTTCATTCATAATTGTTTAATTTTTTATTTTAATTATTAATTTTGATTCGGGATTCGGGAGTCGGGATTCCAAAATCGAGACTCCTGTTTCTTATTATTTCTTAAATGGTTTATACAATGTACCTTTACCTTCGTAACCAGCGTTCTTGAAGTACTCCACGAAGCTCAAACGCAATGGGTGAACGAACGCACCCAACGCAGACATCGCCAAGTTCAACACGTGACCTAATACGAGGATCAGTACGAATGGCAACCATTGCCAGGTTGCACCTTCGGTACTGCCGCCCATCACCATCAAGCCAAGGTTATTGAACGCAGCTCCCAACATACCACCTGCCAAACCAAGGGCATACAGACGGATATAAGAGAGCACATCACCCAAGATACCAGTAGCCATATTGTAGGTTTCCCACAAACCGGCACCGATGTTAATCAATGGATTACGACCAGGGGTATTGAAGATATAGATTGCCAAAGCAGATACTGTACCCACAGCGATAATCGCTCCCTTGAAAAGGGCTGCTGGCAATACGGTCATGCCGAGAATAGCCACCAACAAACCGCCTACGATGAGCAATGTCCAACCCCAAGTAGCGATATTCTCCTTGAAGCCAAATTGCTTGGTGTAGCAGATAGCTTTCACTACCATCGCCAAACAGATATGGAACACACCTATGCAGAGTGCCAATACCATTTGGATATCGTAGCCCATCACCTCGCCTTTGATCATTACTGACTTCAATGCTTGTGGCATCCACTCAGCATTGTAGAGGTCAATACCCATGAATGTTCCCAAGAAGAAACCAACCACAGTAGTACCAACACCGAGCACAGTGATGATAGGGCCAAGGCCATCAAACATCTCAATATTGAGTTTCTTCTTAGCGATGAGCACACCGATGATCATAAGCAAAATACCGTAACCGCAGTCGCCCATACACATGGCGAAGAACAAGAGGAAGAATGGAGCCAAAATTGGTGTAGGATCAAACTCACCATAGTTAGGCCAGCCATACATACCTGTCAGACTCTCAAAGAGTTGAGTAAACTTGTTATTGCGCAGTTTGATAGGCGTATTGTCCTCTGCTGTTGGATCTTCAGCTTGGTAGTAAACCTCTTGTTTCTCCAATACAGCGTCCAATGCAGGCACTTGATCACTTGGGCAGAAACCCTCAAGGATCTTTAGACTGCCGTCAGCCTCTGAGTCGGTATTGAGTGTGACACGTTTCCAGTCGATTTGCTCTTGCAGTTGCTTGAGTTCGTTCTCCAAAGCAGGGATGTTCTCCTTTGCCCAAAGTTCGATGCGTGCGTTTTGCGCTACAAGAAGACCATTTAATCCCTCTACATCCTTCTGCAGGTCAGCAGCTGACTTCT
>JAFYRC010000209.1 GCA_017547065.1 Tidjanibacter sp. | reverse complement strand
GTATGACTTGGGGAACTATCCCACTTGGGTCTTAAAGAGGTAGATGTTGTAGGCCACAAAGCAAGCGAAGAGAATCGCGCCGCCCACACGGGAGAGTTTACCTTTGGCCCCCAGCAGCATTGTGAGCGCCACGGCAAGGGTTGCCACACCGTAGTCCACAAGGTTGATGTTGGGCGAGTGGAGGGTGAGCACCTGCGAGCTTGTGCCGAGGATGAGGGTGATGTTGAAGATGTTGGAGCCCACGATGTTACCCAGCGCAAGCTGTGTGTTCTTCTTGGCTGCTGCGGCGAGTGAGGCTGCAAGCTCGGGAAGTGATGTGCCACAAGCGATGAGGGTGATGCTGATGAAGGCATCGCTCACGCCCAACTGCTTGGCAATCTCAATGGCGCTGTCCACAAAGTTGGTGCAACCCAGGATGAGCACCGTGAGGCCCACGGCAATCATCACCAGCGACTTCCACAGAGGAGCCTCTTTGTCCTCCACGGCCACCTCCTCTTGTGGAGCATTTTTGCCCTCTTTGAGCGAGGTGTAGAGGAACCATCCGAAGATGGCCAAAAGAATGAGGCCATCCCAGCGTTCGAGTCCTCGGCCTTCGCCTACGAAGAAGTTGTAGGCCATAAGGGTGAGCAGGACGCTGACTCCCAAGCAGAGAGGAAGGTCCTTGCGCCTGTTCTCCTTTGTGATAACCACGGGACTGATGACGGCGGTGAGGCCCAGAATGGCCAACACGTTGAAGATGTTGGAGCCCACCACGTTGCCAATGGCTACATTGGAGTTGCCGTCCACGGCACCTTTGAGGCTAACGATAAGCTCGGGCAGGGAGGTGCCCACGCCGACAATTACGGCGCCAATCACAAAGTCGGATATTTTCAGTTTGCGAGCCACGCCCACAGCACCATCCACAAACCAGTTGGCGCCATAGATGATAGCCAGCAGGGCAATAATCAAAATAACGTAGGTCATATCTGTTTCAAAAGTTTTTCGTGTCCAATGTGCTATACAGCGGGGCAAAGTTAGAGTTTTTGTTGGAAAAGAAAAACTGTTTCACACGATTGTGTAGGGGTTTTGTAGAGGTTACTATAGTGTTATTTTTTTGCAAAATGGCTTTGCGATAACAAAATTGATTGCTATTTTTGTGGGTGCAGATAGTTTTTGGACTCAAAAAACACAACGATATGGACTACAAAAACGCATCCAAAGCCCATCCGTGGCACGGTATCGACCCCGGAACTCCCGAAGAGGTTAGGGCTTTTATTGAGATTGTTCCAACCGACACCGTAAAGTATGAAGTAGACAAAGTTACGGGCTACCTGATGGTGGACCGCCCACAGAAGTTCTCCAACATCGTACCCTCGCTCTATGGTTTCCTGCCCCGCACCTACTGCGCCGAGAAGATGGCAGAGTTGACCAACAAGGCATTGGCGAGGTTTGACGTGGAGGGTGACGGCGACCCCTTGGATATCTGTGTACTCACGGAGAAGGACGTAACTCACGGCGATATTATTGTTAGGGCAAGGCCCATTGGCGGTCTTCGCCTGCTCGACCACAACCAGGCCGACGATAAGATTATTGCAGTGTTGAAGAATGATGCCATTTATGGCGAGATGACCGATATCGAGCAGTTGCCCACCCGCATTGTTCGCAGGCTCATCCACTATTTCACCACCTACAAGGATATCCCCGGCGAGAACAACTCTCGAATGAGGTTTGTGAGCATCTATGGCGCCGATGTGGCCCAAGATGTCATCAGGCGCTCGATGGAGGACTACGACGATTTGGTTCGTAAGTTGGAGAGCGAGGAGAAATAGGCTGTAAAGGAGAGAAACTATGATAGGGTGGGGTGTAACAAAACTTGTTGCACCCCACTATTATTTATATATTGTATCGAAAAAAATGTATCTTTGCGCCACATTTGATAATGCTAAAAAAGAAAAATACGAAAATATGAAAACTCAGACTTTCCCCCGAATTTTCCGCACTATCGCGCTGGTAGCCCTGCTCGTGTCGGCTGCCGCTTGCGCCGACAAGGAACTCACCGAGGTGCGCTATCTCGCTTCGGCTACCACCACTGCCAACCTCTACTCGCTGGACGAGGAGGGTGCGCTCTCGCTCGCAGGCAATTTCTTGCGTGGTACGGAGGTCGTTGCTTATCCCAATTGTGTGGAGAGGATTGAGAAGGTGTCCTACATGAAAGTGCTCCTCGAAGGTGGTGAGTTTTATGTTAAGGAGAGTGCTCTGGCCACTATCGCGAGCGACGTCGTGAGGGAAAAGAGCGTTTGGGTACGCACTCCTGCAACCGTGTTGGCCGACATGGAAACCTCGAAGATTGCAGGTTTTGCCAACAAGGGC